>CP058647.1:440000-740000 GCA_014323545.1 Hyphobacterium sp. CCMP332 | reverse complement strand
CAAAAGCGCATCATTGGCATGGCAAATAGTTTTGACCTTTTGTAAGAAGCCCTCTTGTGGAATAATGCAACCCATATTGCCAGGTACCGGTTCTATGATTAGGGCCGCTATTTGATTGGGATTTTGCGAAAATATCTCCTCCACTTGTTCAACGTTATTAAAGGAGCAGGTTAAAGTATCTTCAGCGACTCCTTTGGTAACACCTGGGCTGTTAGGAATACCGAGTGTACTTGCTCCACTTCCTGCTTTTATCAAAAAGCTATCGGCATGACCATGATAGCATCCCTCAAATTTTATTATTTTATCCTTTTTGGTAAATCCACGTGCCAAACGAATGGCGCTCATGCATGCTTCTGTTCCTGAATTTACCATACGAACTTTATCAATACCCGGTGCCATCTTACAGACCAATTCCGCGAGGTCGATTTCTGCTGACGTAGGTGCGCCAAAAGATGTTGAATTTTCTACTGCTTTTTGTATTGCCTGAACCACTTCAGGCTGAGCATGTCCCAGAATCATAGGACCCCATGAAGAGATATAATCAATGTATTCGTTGCCGTTGACATCTTCCAGGATAGCCCCTTTGGCTTTTCGAAAAAATATCGGCTGTCCTCCAACACTTTTAAATGCTCTGACGGGCGAGTTTACACCCCCGGGAATGTGATTTTGTGCTTTTTGAAATAATTCCTTGCTTTTGGATATATCCATTATAAAATTTCTTTAACAATTTCTTTGGCAAAATAAGAGGCAATCATATCGGCCCCGGCCCTTTTAATTCCCAAGACTGATTCCAACATTGCATATTTTTCATTTAACCATCCTTGTTTGGCTGCGGCTTTTATCATGGCGTATTCCCCTGAAACCTGATAAGCGGCTATGGGTAATTGCGTATTTTCTTTCACCTTACTTATGATGTCAAGATAAGGACCGGCCGGCTTTACCATTAATATATCTGCACCTTCCAACTGATCCATTTGAGCCTCTTTTACAGCCTCTCTGCTATTGGCAGGATCCATTTGATAGGTCTTTTTGTCACCAAAACCCGGTGCAGAGTCAAGGGCGTCGCGGAATGGACCATAAAAACAGGAAGCGTATTTTGCACTGTAAGCAAGTATTCCCGTGTTATGAAATTGATTGACTTCAAGTTTTTCCCTAATCATTTTTACTCTGCCATCCATCATATCGGATGGTGCCACGAAATCTGCACCGGCCTGAGCATGACTCAAGGCCATATTTGCAAGGATTTTATTGCTTGGGTCATTTACAATTTGTTTATTTTCTACAAGCCCATCATGACCAAATTCAGAATAGGGATCCATAGCTACATCTGTCATTACGCATAATTCGGGTGCCAAATCTTTGATCATTTTAATACTCTGCTGCATTAAGCCATCGGAGTTTAATGCTTCTTTGCCAAAATTGTCTTTTTTGTGATCCGGAACTTTAACAAAGAGCAATACTGATTTTAAACCCAGTTTTTTAATCAGATTAATTTCAGTTTTCAAAGTATCCAACGAATACCGATAGTAACCGGGCATTGAAGTAATTTCGTTTTTTTGATTTTTACCTTCTTCAATAAAGACAGGGACTATAAAATCATCTGGACTCAGGGAATGCTCTCGGCTTAAAGCTCGAATAGAATTACTTTGGCGAAGCCTTCTGTTTCTTGTTGTGGGATAGTTCATTAGTTCATTGATTTTACAGTGTCGACAAAAGCCTTGGCATGATCAACAGGAATATCCGGTAAAATTCCATGGCCAAGATTTGCAATATAACCCTGCTTGCCAAAGCGGTTAACCATGTCCTTTGTTGCCTTAATAATTTCCGGAATCGGTGCATATAAATTGCAAGGATCAAAATTTCCCTGAATAGTTATGCGGTCCTTTAGTATGGAGCGTGCAAACTCCGGTGAAACAGTCCAATCAATACCTAAAGCATGTGTTCCGCTTTGAGCGAATTCCTCCAATCCATACCACAATCCTTTTGGATATGAAATAACATAAGTGATCTCATTTAAGGCATTTATAATCTGCAGAAAATAGGGCATGGAAAATTTGAAGTACATTTCAGGAGAAAGAACAGAAGCCCAGGAATCAAATATTTGTACGGCATCAACACCTGCCTCTACTTTAGCTTTAAGATAGTCTTTGGTAGCATCTGTAATTTTCTGTAGAAGTAAGCCCGACTCATGCGGATATCTGTAACAAAATGCTTTGGCCTTATCAAAATTTTTCGAACCTTCTCCTTGGACCATATAACAAAAAATTGTCCAAGGCGCACCTGCAAAACCAATCAAAGGAACTTCATTATTGAGTTCATTTTTGGTGAGTTTTATCGCTTCAAAAACATAGTGTAATCGCTCTTTTATATCTACAGACATAATATTATGAACATCTTCCGGCTTTTTAATCCGACCGGGTAATTGTGGGCCTTTTCCCGGAGTCATCAATACCTCCATACCCAAGGCCTGCGGGATAACCAAAATGTCTGAAAATAGGATTGCAGCATCAACACCAATTTGAGTCACGGGCATAATTGTAATTTCGGTCGCCAGTTCCGGAGTCTCTACCCGTTCAAAAAAACTATATTTGGCTTTGAGCTTCATAAAATCTGGCAAATACCTGCCTGCCTGGCGCATCATCCAAACAGGAGGTCTTTCAAGGACTTCTCCTTTTAATGCCTTTAAAAGCAAGTCATTTTTTATTTGACTGTCAATCATTGGAAAAGTATTCATGAATTTCTTTGATTAATGTTTTTGAATCAGTTTTTGAGGCAGTAATTATCGGGCCATCAAAATGCTTTTGAAGATACTTGGTGGTTTTTATCCCTATAGTAAAAACAGGAATATTATTGGTCAAATGGTATTTTGAAAAAAAACTGTCTATGCCCGAATAACTTAAGAACACGATCGCCTTATAATCCATAAGGTTCAATTCAGGTTGAATGAATTCGGTCTTGTAAACCTGATAATTTTTAATTGTGATTCCTTTGGATTTTAACAGTTTTTTCAGTGAATCTTGTCTCAAATTTCCCGTGAGATGAAGTAGTCTTTGATTTGAAAAATACAATTCTATCATATCTGATAGACCATTTTCATTGTTTTCTTTAGAATATACTATGGCTTTGAAATTTCCTTCAATTTGATTGGCGATTTTTTCACTCAATGTCAGAATTGACATTTTTTCTTTATCTGATTCGGAGATTTCATATAATCCATGCAAGGCGTTTTGGCTGCTTATTACCAGACATTCCGGTGTAATAATTCTGATCAATTCCTTGAAATTTTCTTTATCAAAATTTTTATTAACTCGGATGAAAGGCCTGATATCAATTTCAAGAAATTGCTTAGAAGGAAAATTCTTTATTGATTCCCTCCATTCCGAAGTGTATAGTACTTTAATTTTATCTGGCATTTTTTAATTCAGCAATTATTGCATCCCCACCGTCTTTCAATATATCATTAGCTAAATCTTTTCCTAAATTTTGCCAATCGGATATATTAACCGTTTTAGACTTAAAAATTCTTTTTTTACCATCTGCATTTAACAGTACGGCGCTTAATTCAATTTTTTCATCATTAATTTTTGCATGGGCACCAATAGGCGCCGAGCATCCCCCTTCAAGAACATTTAAAAGTTGTCTTTCAACCAGACTCGTGATTTCGGTGTGCAGATCTGAAATTGTTTTTAACCTACCGATAATCTCTATGTCTTTTTTTCTGCAAGCAATACAAATCACACCCTGAGCCGGTGCGGGAATCATCCAGTTGAGTGAAATATGAGGTAATTTTTGATATCCCAAACGTTCAAGTCCAGCTTTTGCAAATACGGCTCCAAACCAGTCATTATCTTTAACTTTTTGCAATCGTGTGTTCACATTGCCTCTTAAATTTTCGATTTTGTGTTGAGGATAGCGATGCAACCATTGTGCTTTTCTTCGAATACTACCGGTGGCTATAGTTGTAATTGGGGGGATCTTAGTTTGATTTCCCGATGTGACCAATACATCTTCAAATGAGGCTCTTTTCAAATAGGCCGCATAATGGATTCCGCTCGGTTCCTTGGTTGGAAGATCCTTACAGGAATGCACCGCAATGTCAATTTCACCTTTGAGCAAGGCTTCGTCGAGCGCTTTGGTAAAAACACCAACGGTTCCCAATTGATGAAGCGGAGCTTCCGTATTTAGGTCACCTTTACTTTTTATAAAAATAAATTCTGAATCAATATGGATTTCATCGAGAAGAGATTTCACTTTCTCCGCTTGCCAAATTGCAAGAGCGCTATCACGGGTTCCTATTTTTAGCAAAATCAGGATTTATTAATCTCCAATACTGAAGTAAGTGTTTTTACAGGGTCGCTATCCGAATGATGATTTTCCTTAAGGTGATTAATCATTTGTCGGGCAATTTTATCCATCAATCTACCTGTGAGCACATCTAATTTTGACTGATCTTCAGAATTGAATTTGTTTTTATGAAATTCCAGTTCCGCTAATCTGATTTCATGAAGTTTGGATTTGATGGCTTTGAAGGTAGGGGACAGATGGCGAATTTTCATCCACGATTCAAATTCAGTAATGCCCTCATCTATAATTTCCATCGCTCTCGGTATAGATGCACGTCTTTTTTGAATTGCCTTTTCCTGCATTTTACTGAGGAAGTCGACATCGGCAATTTGTACATGAAAATCCTCAATTATACCAGGATCAATATTTCGTGGAACCGATAAATCAATTAAAATTCTTTTCTTATTGCTTACAGACTTAAAAAGCTCACGGTCAACTGTATAATTTGAAGCTCCGCTGGCAACGATCAATATGTCACAGGCATCCAGTTCTTCTTTTAGGTTTTTAATATCTTTTACCTCTGCTCCAATTTTGCTAGCTAGTTTTTCGGCATTCTCCTTTGTCCTGTTGGTAAGAACGAGATTTTTCTCGTAAATATGTTTTCGAAGGTTTTCACAAGTCAGACTACCAATTTTACCAGTACCGAATAGCAGCACTCTTTGTTCTTTGATATTTGAACTATTTTCAAGAATATATTGAACGGCAGCATAGGCAACAGAAGCGGCACCTTCGCTTATTGAAGTTTCATTTTTAATCTTTTTAGAAAATCTAAGTGCTAATTGAATCAGGCGGTTTAATTCCGGATTTAATACATTCTTCTCCTGTGCCAATTTAGTTGACCTTTTTATTTGAGATTGTATTTGAAGATCACCGAGTATTTGGGAATCTATTCCAGCAGCCACTTTGAAAACATGTTTTATAGCTTCATTGCCTTGCAAACAAAAAGAGTGTTTGTTTAGCAGCGAATTATTTCCGGAGCACTTTGAAATTAAGACTTTCTTTAATTGGTTTAAATCATTCGTATAGGCCCAAATTTCTGTTCGGTTGCAAGTGGACAAAATCATCATGCCATTTCCGGAAATTTCTGAAGCTGAGTATATATTAAGAATTTGATCTTCGGACAAACTGAAGACTTCTCTTACCGAGATATCTGCATTTTGATGCTGAATGCCATAAACATGGAAACTGTCAGAATGATCGTTTTGCATTTGCATGCAAATTTAATTGCGGAATAGGAGTAGAAATACCCAAAAACGGATAATAAATACCCAAATCAGAAGGCCGTTCAAATAATAATTTACTCAATCAAGAGATATATTTAAAAAATGCATTAGAATTCTAATTCAAATCATAATTTTGCAGAGAGCAGCGAAAGAGATTTGTGTTGAAATAAAATTGAAATTGGAGAACATCAGCCTAGACAAATACCTATCAAACCTTTTTAACAAAATTTATCATCAGATTTCCGGATCGGGGATTTTAGAAAATACTCCTTTGATTGATAATGCAGTGGAATATAAATTGATTGAAAAAGGACTTGGCAGGATAAAAATTAATAATTCAATAAAAAAACCGATCTCCATAGATCTCAATTTCCCCAAAGAAATTATTCTTTTTGTAATTCCTCTTTCAGGTCAATTAAGTATTGCATCTGATATTCAAAATACTCAAAAGAATCTCGATGAATCCAACTATGGAATTTTGGCATTTCCTTTTCAGGATTGGAGCATAACTATTGATCTAAAATCCAATTCTTCAATTGGTTTAATAGCCGTTACCATTCATAAAATTCACGAATTATTTGATCTAGACATTGAGGATAAGATTTCTCCACGAGAGGTAGCAAAGAATTATAGATCTAAAACATTTTTGAGTTTAAGGGCAAAAAAACCAGCCTTTTCAATAGTGAGTAATGAATTATTTGAGCACAACCTGAAAAATAGTTTTTCCGGAATTTATGAAAAGGCCAAAGTGCTGGAGATTATGAGCATGTATTTGGAGCAAGGCAATTATTCTGAAAACGAAAGCAATGCCTGCCCTGTAATTCACGATAATCTTGAAGAAGAGAAAATCAGAAGAGTTGAAAAAATTTTGATTTCCAATATGTCAAATCCGCCTTCAATTCCGGAGTTGGCAAAAATGGTGGGAACAAATGAAATGAAGCTGAAGAGCAATTTCAAAAAGATATTTAGAAATACCATTTATGGCTACCTTGTAAATCACAGGATGGATTCTGCAAGATTAATTCTAGACAAAGGCAATGTACAAATAAAAGATGTAGCATATAGCGTGGGATATACCAACCCTAGTCATTTTATTGCTGCCTTTAAGAAGAAATTTGGTGTAACGCCTAAGAAATACCTTCTTAAAGTTTAAAATCTAAATTTAAAAAATCCAAAACCAGCCGAAAGCACAGGGCCTTTTTGCCTAAAATAGGTTACAATATCCCTTGTTGCCGCACCAATTTCATAAGATCCCTGCCCAAGCATTACAGAACATCCAATTGGGATCAGCACTCTCGAATCGAAGTTACCCCCATAAGTGAATCCTGTACTTGCTCTGATTAATTTTAAGGGTGTGAAATCACCACCTATAGAAATAATTGGTCTGTCAATTGCACCTGGGAGGTCATTTAAGGGCATAATAACATCAAGCCCTACGTGAATGGTATTTCTTATTTCCTGACTTGCACCGATACGAAGATTTGCGGGCAAATTTATTGTTCTTTTTTTACCAGTTTCCCATTCAAAAATTCCATCATCGCCGCCGAATTTTTGAGCTTCTTCAAAAAAGTTTAGAGTTTCAAAACCACCGTTGTCAAGGTCTATCAAATCTTTATCAACAGCTTCGTATAAATTTTTATTCCATGTAATAAAGCCTACATTGTTAAGGGCAATACCAAAATTTGTCCGCTTTTTATATTCTACGCTAAGCCCTAAATCAAAACCAAACCCATTTCCAACCACATTAAATCCTCCTATACCAAATCGTTTACTGTTAATCGCTGTTGGATTAGTCGCCGCCGCGGCTCCAAAATCAATGTCGAGCCATGGTGAAAATGCACCGTAGGCCTCCATTTTTCCATCGCGATTTCTAATTTCAGTCATGTTATAACCAGCGATATATCTGATTCCCACACCACCTTCAATTTTAAGATCGCCATTATTATAAGCTTCACGACCCCATCCCAAACTGTATTCCCTATAAGCCACCATAGAAAGATTTGTGTTTCCAATGAGTGTAGTATAATCAATGGCCTGTGTAGTATCTGACAGCACTCCCTTGGTAATCATAGCTCTTACTGAATCGGATAAATCCGGTGAATTTTGAATGATTTGAGTTGATCCATCCGGCCTTTCAATCTGAACCTGATCAAAATACTGTGAATTATAACCCAGAAACATCAGATCAGAAGCTTTGGTGTCAAATTCGGAATACCACTGGATTTTATCGCGAATGGTAAAAGCAAAACCACCTGCTTTTCGATGCTGATAATAGGCTCCGAATAGCATGTAGTCAAAATTCATGCTAATTGGTTCTCCAATAAAAACAAGCGCATTTTCTACTTTTTCTTGGTAAGACAAATTATCATTTCCTCCAAAAGCTCCAATGGCCTCTTCTTTAGATAACGGAGCTGTAAAAACGGTCATGTTGAATGCCAGCAAGCCAATTGTTGTCTTCTTTTCAAAAAAGAATGGTTCTCTTGCAAGATTGGCAGCATTAATACCTAATGCATTGTATTCTTCGGCAAAAGTGGTTCCTACACCGGCTCTTGCGGTGGTTTGAAAATCTGCTAATTCGTGTTGCGAATAGCCTATATGGAAAATAAAGTATGCGATAGTAAAGTAGAGCAGTTTTCTCATATCATATAATTTATATAATTAAAGTTAAAGGAATTATTCTTTTGAAAGAAAATCAATATGTCAAAAATGTGCCTTTATTTTTCTTAAGTTTTGGTTTCAAATTAAATTTCTCAAAAATATTAAATAGGATTAGAATGAATATATCTGTGAATGAAGCAATTAAGTCAAAAGACCAGGAGACATTGAAAAAAATAATTGAAACAAATCCCGATTTAATAAACACAAAAGACGAAAGAGGATTTAGCCCATTGGTTTTTGCCACCTATTTTGGAAATCAGGAAGCTGCTGAATATTTGATTAAAAAGGGGGCTGAAATCAATCATAAAGATGTTTTGGGAAATACGGTTTTGATGGGCGTGAGTTTTAAAGGCCTAATTGAATTAGCTGAATTACTTATTTCAAATGGTGCTGATATTGAAACAAAAAATAATGCCGGAGAAACAGCTTTGATGTTTGCTGCAAAATACGACCAACTTGAAATGGTCAAATTATTAATCGGCAAAGGGGCTAATAAATCCGCAATAGATTCATCCGGCTTAACCGCCGCGGAAATAGCCAAAAAAGAAGGGCATCAGGAAATTGTGGGCATATTATTATGAAAAATACTTAAGATAATTGATTGAGAAAGGGATAAAAAATCTTTGTCTTCAAAATTTCAAAGTATTAACTTTTAAACGCTAAAATTTAAGAATTATGGAAAAGGGACTTATCGAGAAAACCGGGCATGACTTAAATTATTGGATAGGAGTAGTAAATAAATCCGGCATTGAAAAGCATGGTGAGATTGTCAAATACCTAAAATCAGAACATGGATTTACCCATGGCTATGCCAATACAGTTGCCCTAAAAGCCAAAAAAGCAGATGCGGGAAGTATTGACGATGCCAGCCTTCTAAAAAATCAATACAATGGCAAGGAAAATTTAAAGCCCATTTACGATGAAATTATTAAGTTGATTTCCGGCTTTGGAAAAGATATTACCATAACTCCCAAAAAGGATTCTGTAAGCTTGATTAGAAATAAACAATTTGCGCTGGTTAAGCCGGCTACAAAAACAAGAATTGATTTAGGCTTAAAAATTAAAGGTAAAGAACCTTTGGGAAGATTGGAACACTCCGGTCCATTTGGCACCATGTGTACACATAGGGTAAAACTGGAGAAAAAAAATGAAATAGATCAAGAAGTCATTTCCTGGTTACAAGAAGCTTACGAAAAGAATTGATAACAGCTTAAATTATTAAGGAAATAATCTTTGAACAGTCCCGTCCTTTAATCCTACTATTACTGACCCATCTCTTATTGGCTCGGCAAATAAAATTTCCTGACCAAAATCTTCAAATATTTCTGTTTTAGGGTCTAAATAAGTTTCAGATTTCATCAATGAAGTACCAGATACATAAATGAATACTCCAGATTGTAAATATTCAAAATCATCAGGTAATCTAGTTTCATTTGTGACATCTGTGTATTCAAGACCATCTTCGGAAATGGTAATATATTCTGGTGGATATTGGGAAGAAGGTTGAGGATTATAAAGAAGGATTTTTTTATCGGCCAGTTCTTTAATCCTAAAATCGTAATTGAATGTATATAGAAAACCCCATTCTGAAATTAGGTTAATATCCACTTTTCTTAATGCATATTTAGAAGGGTCCTCATCCCATATTCCTACGTTGTAGTAGATTGAGTTTTCCTGAACCAAAATGTTCCCTTCAAAGGTTTGGGTTTCGCTGAACTCATCACTAGATGAGATTATTTCACCTACTTCATTTAATATTGTAATAAATCTTCTATTATCTTGGCGCCCATTGATTTCTGGGGTATATAAGTATACCGTATTAGTTCCTAATGTTTGACAATCGAGGAAAATACCTCTTAGATTTATATCTAATTCAAATGAGTATAAATATAAGTCATTTGTAGAGGTGTATATGCTTCTACTGATTTCAACTATTCCGGGATACAAATTATAGACAGAATAAGTCGCGTTCGGATAGGCCAATATTGTTGCGTTTTCATTATTCACTTCCAAACCACGGGCGGCTATTTGATTTCCTTTTGTATCATAGGTAATACTCGCAATTGCCCCGCTCAAATATCCTAGAACTACTACCTTCCCGTCACTTAAAACCTGAGCAGTTATTAATTCTTCCATTCCGGTATTGATGGTAACGCGTGGATCAAATCGGGTTACTTCCTCTCTAGAACAGGAAGCTGCCATAAAAATGATTAAGGCAAGTACAAAGCCTCTATAAAATAATGCCGAATTTGATAAATGCATTTAAGTTGTCTTTTGGGAAATTTGAAAGAATGTTTGCAAGTCTTTCTTGCTCAATATCAGAAGGAGAATCGGTTAGTTCATCTTCGATTATCTCTGTTAGAATGAAATAATTAATGCCGTATTTTATATATAATGTGGAAGCTCCAACCTGGTAGTTAAACCCGATATTCGGATTTATAGCTGCCATAACCATACCTGTAAAAATTTTATTTTCAGTTATGGAGTTTTCATTGGCAAATGTGTATTGAATATTTTCATAAAAAGTAAGCCCATTGAAATCTATAAATGCATTTGCATCGATATCCAATGATAACCTTGGAAGTATATATGAGACAAATCCTATCTCAAATTTTGCACCACCACCAAAACGCGACCATTTTTCTTCCTTAGTAGCGGACTGCTTGCCAATGACACTTTCACTTCTGGTTATATTCGTATTGCTTATACCTGCATTCAAATCGAGCCCAACACCATAATAAAATGACAATGGTGAATTCACCATACTATAGGGTTTAAATGCATATAGGTTTATGAATGGAATTTGAATATTGTGTCCATGCCCATTTACAGCATATTCAACTTTCCATTTTGCATTGGGGCTGAGAAAGCCATAAAAAGCTTGATCCTGTAGACCGACATCCTTATTAGGTTTATACTGTTTCCTTACGCTGGTGAATTGCTTCATAAGCGGATGCTCACGATATACCCAATAGTTTGGACTTATTAAATAAGATTCAGGAGCTTTGACGGTTATAAATGTGTCTATTGGAAAATGGTATCTTTTTTTAGCGTGGATTGTAAAATTTCCGGGCTCAACTAATTGATAATCATTTGAATTATTTTTAAAATCTTTTGGGTTTATATATCTGGCATTTAGGCCATTTGAGGATGCACATTGTCCTATAATCGAATTTGCCTTTTTTATCCTTTCAAGTTGATCTGAGGGGGTATCAAAACTCGGGTCAATTGTTTTCCCAATATTGTAGGAATAGATATTGTTAGGATTGTTTTTAATCTGGACTTTAACTTTGGCGTAATCATTTTGAAATGACTCATAAAGCTTTTTTCGCCTCATATTTTCTTCACTTATTGCTTTTTTCCCATCAGCTATTGTAAGAGCTTTTTCCAATTGGTATGTGTAGGATTCACCTGCCGACTGGTTAATTCTCATGAGAGTTGAAACCTGATACTTTATATCTGAATATTTGCAATTTTTAATAAGGCGAGGAATATGAATTCTCGAAAGCTCTGTATAGTAAGGTTCTGCTTTTGGGTTTTCTTCAAGATCTCTGCGCGCCTCCCTCAATATGTTTGGAATACCATAATCATAATATCCTCTGTTTTCATTCAGAAAACTTTCCAAACTATATTCAAAACTGGAAAGTGGAAAATAATCAGGGTCGTCCATCATATCTAATTTCCTCATATCTTCCATCCGTTTTTCAAAATCTTTAATGAAATCATCAACTGGTTGAAGCTTATCTTCATATGCTTCATCAAGCTCTTTTTCAGCCTTTCTTAAGGTCTGTAGTGAAAGATTAGCACTGTGTTTTGCAGTTATTTCCCTTATTTTCATGATCTCCTTCTGATGATACTCTCCAAATCTTTCGACTGTAATTACTATTTCATCCAGAGTTCTGCGAATTTTATTACTTTTCGCTTGTAATCTTTCCCTTTCTTTCTGTTCCTGAATTTGAATGATAACATTGGCAATATTTCGAGCCGCCTGATCTACCATTTGATCTTTTTTCTGGCGCATTATTAAGGCTTCTTCCTGTCTCCTTGAAAAAGCTTCTGAGAACTCTCTAGTTTCTCTTTCATAATTTCTATTCCATGCTTCGATTTCTCGTTGGCGATTATACTCATATTGGTTTTTGGTTCTTTCAGTTGGAGATTTGGAACCTGTTATTAGTGTTTGGGAATCATTTAATTCATTTTTTTCTGATTGATTCTGGACAGAAGAACTGCTGGAATTATTTGATTGTTTTCCCGCTGGTGATTCTTTTGTGTATTGAGTGTTTGTTGTTTGATTGGATAAACCCTGTTCTTTGGCCATTTTGTCGATATAAGAATCGATCTGCCAACTGGAAAAGCTAATATCAAATTTTACGTTTTTAAGGTTTAAGCCTCCATCAAATATTTTGTTAACCTCTTCCATCGTAGATACCCCGAGCCATGTTTTCCATGAAACGGGTTGTATGGCATTTTGAGTATTATCTCCATTTAATTTTCCAAACATTCCACCTTGTGTTGAAAGGTCTGTACTTTTAATCAGTCTATTTCCGGAAAAAATTTCTGCTTTAAAGTTTCCTACACTGAATTGAAAAAAATTACTCCCCTTTATATCAGACAGTGGAATATTTTGTCCGTTCCAATTAATAAATTGGACAGGGCTGTATTTAACATCTATATTAACGCTTCCCTCATCCGCAAAGCCCCCAGTTAAAGTGGACTTATCAGTTCTTGAAGTGACATACTGTGGAAACTTATACTCAAAATTGATATTCCTTATATCCAGACTCCAGGTATTCCCCTGTTTAGTTGTATTTTCAAAATGAAAATCGGGAACGACAATACGCTGTTGAGCGTAAGTTGATACTGATAAAATTCCAATTAATATTGTCGAAATAAAAGAGGCTAAGCATTTATACATCAAAGGAAAAGTAATTTATGTGCCTCAAATAAAACAAAAATTGGTAATATCCTATAATTATAGCCTTATTTTACTTTAAATGAATTAGTTATGATTTTAATCCAATTTTTGAAAATAATAAAACTTAGAATGATTGCATTAATTATCAAATGAAATCCTGAACTAAACTTGTGTCTTTAACTATACCTGCCTTTACTAATTCTTTTATGCTCTCGGGAGTTGTCTTCCACCTCTCATGCATCCATACCCATTGCGAAAGATCCATTTTAACAAACTCTTCAATTTCTGCACTAAAAAGTTTGGTGTTCTCCTTTAAGTCATGAATGCGATTGCCGGTTTTTACTAATTCCAGTTCCGGTCTAATGGTGAATTGGTGTTTGTCGTTTTTCTTTCTGTGCATCGACATGGGAACGACAGCAGCCTCTGTGTCCAAAGCCAACATTGCAGCACCAACGGGGGTGTATGCGGGATGTCCTAGGAAATCGACAAAGCAACTTTTGACTTTGGTATCCTGGTCTATCATAATTATCAGACAGTCGCCGGAATTCAAAGCCTCTACCAATTGTTTGTATGTATCTCCTCGATTTAAATTTTTCAGACCTCTGCTCTGTCTGTATCCTACAATCAAATCATTCATTTTCGGATGTCTTAATGCCTTGCTAACCGCTGTTGTTTCATAGCCCAAAATAGATGGCGTGATGGCTGAAAATTCCCATGAACCCGTATGACTCACAAGACAAATCACGCCTTTACCGCGGTCATAGGCTGTTTTTAAATGCGTTTCACCGACAATATCAACGTATTTTGCGAATGCCTCCCTGCTTTTAACCTTAATGGCATGCATATAATCCACAAGATTTTTTGATTGATGGATAAAAACTTTCTTTGCCATCTCGTGAATTTCTTTTTCCGAAAGCTTATCACCCAACGCAAAGCGGATATTGGCGATCGTTTTTTGTCTTTGTTTTTTAACAAGTAAAAAAGCAAGGTGGCCATAAAAGGTAAAAAAGAAAAGTCCTACTTTTCGAGGAAAAAAAGACACAAAGCTGACGAAGCCTTTGATTAGATTAACGAGTAAGTGGTATTTTATTTCTTTTCTTAGACGCAACTTGCTTCTATTTTGGGGTAAAAGTAAGTATTCTGTTTAAGCAGGTAGAATAATGGACATTTATGATAAGTATTTTTGGACACTTATTTTAATAATAAAAAAAAACCGCCGAATTGATATCAACGGTTTTTGAATAGAAGTACACCCGGAAGGAGTCGAACCCTCAACCTCTGGAGCCGAAATCCAGCGCTCTATCCAGTTGAGCTACGGGTGCATATAAATTAATAATCTTCAACCCCACTAATTCATATAGCTATCCAGCTTGCCCACCGAAGCCTTGGCGAAGGTGGGTTGAACTACGGGTGCATTTATGATGCAAATCTAATGTCTTTTTTTATTTAATAAATCTGAAACCAAAGCAATAAATAACTGTTTTTCTTTTAATGGATAAGAAAAAAATTTTAAAGCAATATATGGAGATGCTTCTTACGGATAAGGAAGCATTGAATTCAGTTCTTTCTTTTTGTAAAAAAATAAAGCTTGACGAAAAAGAATTTTACAATCATTTCAATTCGTTAAATGATCTTGACAAAGCAGTTTGGGAGCATATCTTTGGAGAAGTGGAATCTTCCCTTTCGAAAGAAGAGAACTATGTCAATGGATCTGCGAGGGAAAAAGTGCTGTTTTTCTACTATACCCTTGTTGAAATGCTCAAGTCTTATCGCAGTTATATTCTGTTCAAAAGGGGAGATGAACGACTAATAAAAGCAGCTAAAGATACAGCCGATCTTAAAAAATTTAAGGAAAAGTTTGAGGAATGGATGAAAGCTATTGTTGAGGAAGGTATTGAAAAGGAAGAAATTGCCGATCGCCCACGACTCACCGATCAGTATTTTCGGGTATTCTGGATTCACTTTTTATTTATCCTTGAATTTTGGATCAAAGACGATTCAAGAGGATTTGAAAAAACAGATGCTGCCATTGAGAAATCAGTTAATCTGGCTTTTGAACTTATAGGAAAAGGACCATTAGATTCAGCGATTGATTTCGCAAAATTCATCTTTCAAAATCAAAGTAAATAATTGAAATCACAAGAAAGTATACCTGCAAGTAAGGTTCAGAGAGCCACTGCATTCGTCAAGACGGGAGTAAAAGTTGGTGGTAACTACGTAAAGCATTACGCTAAGAAAGCGGTCAATCCGGAAAAATCTAAAGATGACTTGCATAATGATAATGCCGAAGAGATTTACGGCATGCTCAGCAATCTTAAAGGCAGTGCTCTAAAAGTAGCACAAATGATGAGTATGGATCAAAATATTCTTCCTACAGCTTATCAGGAGCGATTTGCAATGTCTCAATACAGTGCTCCGCCGTTATCAGGCCCGCTAATTGTGAAGACTTTTAAGAGTTATTTTGGAAAATCACCTTCAGATATTTTTGACACCTTTACTAAGGAGGCGGTCAATGCAGCATCAATTGGTCAGGTGCATAAAGCAAGTAAAGATGGGAAAGAGTTTGCTGTAAAAGTACAGTATCCGGGAGTCGCAGAAAGCGTTCAATCAGATTTGAAGATGGCCAAACCTTTTGCCAAACGATTAATGAATGTAAAAGGTAAAGACCTCGACAAATATATGAATGAGGTTGAAGAAAGACTTACTGAGGAGACCGATTATGAATTAGAACTAAAACGATCCGTGGAAATTTCAGAAGCCTGCAAGGACATAGGAGATGTTGTTTTCCCAAAATATTATCCTGAGTTTTCTGCGCGAAAAATTCTCACAATGGATTGGATTGATGGTGCACATATAAAAGAATGGCTCCTCACCAATCCTGATCAAATAATGAGAAACAAAGTGGGTCAGATTATGTGGGATTTTTATGACTATCAGGTGCATAAGCTGAAAATGGTTCATGCTGATCCTCATCCGGGGAATTTTATGATAACAAAAGAAGGAAAATTAGCCATTCTGGATTTTGGATGTGTAAAAGTTATTCCTGAAGAATTCTATATCAATTATTTCAAATTGCTTAGAGCTGATCGTCTGACAGGAAATGAAGAATTTGAAAAAATTCTTGAGGATATCGAATTAATTACGTCTAAAGATTCTCAAAAAATCAGAAATCTCTTTGTTGAAATTTATGCAGAATTAGGTGATTTGCTATCCAAACCTTACAGGTCTGAGAAATTTGATTTTGGTGACAATTCCTACTTTAAAGACATTTATGACTTGGGTGAGAAAACCGCGACAATGAAAGAATTGCGAGAAGCAGGCACTGCCAGGGGGTCTCAACATGCACTTTATGTAAACAGAACATATTTTGGTTTATATAATTTACTAAATCAAATAAAGGCTGAAATAGAGCCAAGAACTCATTGGGAGTTTTAAGAGGTTGGAATTTGCCTTTAATAAATTTATTTTTGCAGTCAATTTGAAATTATCAATCCAATAAAATGATCGAAACAAAAGAAAATTATAAAGTAAAAGATATCAATCTGGCAGATTGGGGAAGAAAAGAAATTAAATTAGCTGAAGCCGAAATGCCCGGTTTGATGTCGCTAAGAGAAGAGTTTGGAGGTTCAAAACCTTTAAAAGGAGCCAGAATAGCCGGATGTCTTCACATGACCATTCAAACTGCGGTACTAATTGAAACACTTATCGAATTAGGAGCCGAAGTATCGTGGTCTTCCTGTAATATATTTTCTACTCAGGATCAGGCAGCTGCAGCAATTGCCGAAGCCGGTATTCCTGTCTATGCCTGGAAAGGTATGACTGAAGAAGAATACGAATGGTGCATCGAGCAAACACTTCATGCTTTTGAAGGTGGACAACCTTTAAATATGATATTGGATGATGGTGGAGATTTGACCAATGTTGTTTTGGACAAATATCCAGAATTAGCTCAGAACATTAAAGGTATTTCTGAAGAAACAACGACTGGAGTCTACAGATTGTATGAAAGGGTAAAAAATGGTACTTTACCGATGCCTGCTATTAATGTAAATGATTCAGTAACTAAATCTAAATTTGACAACAAATACGGTTGCAAAGAATCTGCAGTAGATGCTATCAGAAGAGCAACTGATATTATGATGGCCGGGAAAGTTGCAATAGTTGCCGGTTATGGTGACGTAGGAAAAGGAACCGCTCAATCATTAAGAGGAGCCGGTGCTCGTGTAATTGTAACTGAAATTGATCCAATTTGTGCATTACAGGCAGCAATGGATGGGTTCGAAGTAAAACGAATGGAAACTGCTATTCCAAGAGCCAATATTATTGTTACTGCTACCGGAAATAAGGATATTTTGACAGGAGAGCATTTCCAAATGATGAACGATAAAACAATTGTTTGCAATATCGGTCACTTCGATAATGAAATCGATGTAGCCTGGTTAAATAAGAATCATGGTAATTCTAAATACACCGTAAAGCCACAGGTTGATGTGTACAATGTCAATGGCAATGAAATTATTCTTCTTGCCGAAGGACGTTTGGTAAACCTTGGATGTGCTACGGGTCATCCGTCTTTTGTGATGTCAAATTCATTTACAAATCAGACATTAGCACAAATGGAACTTTGGAATAACAATGATAAATACGAAAACAAAGTATACATTTTGCCAAAGCATTTGGATGAAAAAGTAGCAATGCTTCATCTTGATAAAATAGGAGTGGAGCTAACTACACTCAGTAAAGAACAGGCTGAATATATCGGAGTGGACACTAAAGGGCCATTCAAGTCTGAACAATACAGATACTAATTCATTTTTATAGAATTAAGTCTGCCCTATTGTGCAATTGGGTAGATTAAACTGAGAAAGCCACGAAGCAATTAAGTTTCGTGGTTTTTTATGGCCTTAGAATTTTGCTTACAATGGGATTGAATGCCTTTGATGCTAAACTAACCTTATCGCCAAGTTTAAAGTCTTCTTCGCTATTTTCACAAACAGCTTTTATCAAATTTTGCCCAACCTGTACATGCAGAATGGAAATAAAACCCTGCTTTTCGATGTTGACAATTTCGCCGGTAAATTGATATTTGGCGCTGATTTTATTCTTAAGAAAGACTTCTTCTGCTGTTCCGGAACGAATTATTTTCCCATTTTCCAGAATATGAACAACATCGGAAAGTTTTAGAATTTCCGATACATCGTGTGTCACCAACACCATGCTTAGATCAAACTCCTTATGAATTTTTAATATATAAGACTGCAATTCACTGCGCATCTTTCCATCAAGAGCAGATAGAGGTTCATCCAAAAGTAATAGATCAGGCTTATTGACAATGCTTCGCCCCAAAGCAAGCCGTTGTTTTTGACCTCCGGAAAGTTGATTAGGTTTTTGCTTTTCAAGCCCTTTTAAGCCCAGTAAATCCAGGGTTGAGTTAACAAGAATTGGATTTACGCCTTTATCCAAACCGTATTTTAAATTTTCAACAACCGACATATTGGGAAACAAGGAATAGTCCTGGGAGAGAAATCCAATTTTCCTTTTTTGGACGGCCATATTTATTTTCTTTTCGGAGTCAAATAAAATTTGTTCTCCTTTTATAATTTGCCCTTCATCGGGTTTCATTAGTCCACATATCATTCGCAGGATAGAGGTTTTTCCTGAACCCGATGCTCCAAAAAGACAAAGTAGTTGGCCTTTGCTGATATTGAAATTCACCTTCAATTCAAGTTTTCCTTCAGAAGAATTCAATTGCTTTTTGACATTGATATTTATCATATTACAGAATTCTTTTATTGAATAGATTTAGTCCAAATAATATGAGAAATGCAATTACAATAATCACAAGAGAATAGATATTGGCACTATTGTAATCCAGGGCTTCAACGCTGTCGTAAATTGCAATAGACGCTACCCTGGTTTTATCAGGAATATTTCCTCCAATCATCAATACGAGGCCAAATTCTCCTAATGTGTGAGCAAAAGCCATAGCAAAGGCAGTAATTATGGAATTCTTGGTATTCGGGATAATGACATTTAAAATCGTATTCAGCTTTGACTTGCCAAGTACCCATGAAGCTTCGATGATGGATTTATCCATACTGGCAAAAGCGGAACGAATTGGATTTACCATAAATGGCATGCTGTAAACCACAGATGCAAATACAAGACCTTGAAACGAAAAAAGGATATCGATCCCAAAATATTCTTTTAAGAAAGAAGCGGGAAATTTATCAGGACTGAAAAAAAAAAGAAAGTAAAATCCTAAGACAGTAGGTGGCAAAACCAAAGGCATGCTCACCAGGGTTTCGATAAATGATCTAATTTTATTTTTACTAAAGGCGAGCCAATAAGCAATGGGAATGCCTATTAACATCAAAATTAATGAACTAAAAAAAGCCAGTTTTAGCGAAAGCCATATGGGATTTAGATCGATCAATGCGATAAAATAATTTCATTGGTTTTAATCATGGCGAAAACCGTATCGTCAATCTTAAGATTTAGTCTTTCGGCTGAACCCCTGGTGATTATAGAGGTAATAGTACCCACCTCTGTTTTAAGAACTATTTTCGAAAGTATGGCAGTATGTTCTATTTTTTCAATATTTCCTAAAATGCGGTTTCTTAAACTGCTGTTATGATTTGTATTTGTGTCAATAATTACTTCAGTTTCTTTAAATAATATTTCTATTTCATTGCCTATGAAAAGATAATTTGAGTTCTGGGGATTGTCTAAAACAATACTTGTAAAAAAGTTATTTCCCGATTTCAATTTGACCAGACTCATGGATCCTTCCGATTCAACTTCTTCAATTATCGATTTAAAACGATTCATTATGGTCGAAAATAACCAAATTCTGATAGAATTTTGCGGCCATCATTTGAAAGAATAAAATTGGCAAAGCGATTGGAAATAGTATCTGGTTTAAGAACAATAAAAGCCTGAACAATTGGAGAATGAAGACTTGTATCAATTTCTAAATAATTGGATTCGTTTTTAAATGAGGAACCATACATTAATGATCTCGCAGTAAATCCAGCCTGTACAGCTCCACTTTGTATAAATAAAGCCGTTTGCGAAATATTTTCTCCAATCACTAATTTACTTTTTAGTGTTTCGTATTGATTAATAGCTTGTAAAAATTCTACAGTGGCTTTTCCATAAGGTGCAAGTTGCGGATTGGCGATTGCAATATTTTCGATGCTTTCGGATTTTAATTGTTCCAAGCTTATTTTTTCACTTAGGACAGTTGACCATAATATCAAACTCCCCTTCGCGTAATTTTTTGGAGGCAGGCAATTGGCATACTTTCCGTAAATGAAATCGGGATAATACCGGTCGGCAGAAATAAATATATCGTATGGCGCCCCCTGTAATATTTGAGCGGCGAGTTTTCCACTGGACGAACTTATTATCTCAATATTTACATCTTCAGTTATCTCGAATTCTTCCACCAAGGCTTTTACGACAAACTGTGCGTTTGAAGATACAGCTATGCTCAAATATTTTTCTTCTGTCTTCTCGCATGAAATGAATAATATGCCGTTGATTACAATGGCGAGAAAAGAATAAAACCGATGATCCATCAGGCAATTATCAGATCAGGATCGAAATGATTTTTCCATGCCGTTATTCCTCCTTCAAGGTTAATTAGATTATCATAAGCGTATTTCTCACTTAAAAATTTGATAATCGTTGCACTTCTCTGACCGCTTTTGCAGTAGAGTATGACTTTGCCAGACTTAGGTATCTCTTTGTAACTATTTTGAATTTCCGACATCGGAAGGTGTTGTCCTCCGAGATTGGAAAGTGTATGCTCATTAATTTCCCTAACATCGAAGAGTTGATATTCTTTATTATTCTCCTTCCATTTTTTAAATTCTTGAACATCAATGCTTTTCATTTTTTTTGACTTTAATCCACAAAATTCCTCATAGTCGATGAGTTCTTTTATAAGAGGTTTCTTTCCGCTGATTGGATTGTCGGTGTCTTTTTGAATATTTATTTTCCTGAATTCCATGTCTTTGGTTTCAACCAAAAGAAGTTTGCCCGATAGTGGTTCTCCAATGCCCGATAGCACCTTAATAACTTCTAGTGCCTGCATGGTTCCAAGTATCCCCGGCAAGACGCCCAAAACACCACCATCAGCACAGTTTGGTACGATTCCGGGAAGTGGCGGCTTAGGAAACAAATCCCTATAATTTGGACCTCCCATGTAATTAAAAACACTCAATTGACCTTCAAACTGAAAAATAGAAGCAAAGACATTTACCTTACCTGTTAAAACACAAGCATCATTAACAAGATATCTCGTTGGAAAATTATCTGTTCCATCGGCAATCACATCGAAATTTTGAAAGATTCTCAAGGCATTATCTGAGCTCAGTTTTTCATCGAAAATCTTATAATTTATATGTGGATTATTGTCTTTTAGCTTTTTTATGGCTTGCCTGCTTTTCTTTTTCCCAAGATCAGAAGTGCCGTAAAGAACTTGTCTGTGAAGATTGGAAACATCGACAATGTCAAAATCTACGATTCCAATTGTCCCAATTCCTGCTGCTGCTAAATACATCAAAAGAGGAGTGCCTAAGCCACCGGCACCAACGACCAGAACGCTGGAATTTTTTAATTTTTCCTGGGATTCCCTGCCAAATTCAGGCAAAATAATTTGTCTAGAATAACGTAATATCTCATCCTTTGAAAGCGACATAAAATCAAAAGTAATAGATTCAGGAATGATCAGCACATATGTCTCATACTATTCATAACTTCGAAATAGAAAATTTATATCATGTCAAAGGATTTTACACATTTGAACAAAAGCGGAGATCCCAAAATGGTGGATGTCACCGAAAAAAGTGAAACCTACAGAATGGCGGTGGCCCAATCACTGATAAGCATTGATCAGGAAATAATTAACAGGCTTGAAAATGACGAGATTCACACCAAAAAAGGACCTGTATTTCAAACGGCTATTATCGCGGGAATCCAGGCGGCCAAGAAAACCAGCGATTTAATACCACTTTGTCACCCTCTTCAATTGGATAACTGTGAGGTGGAAATTAAAATAAATGATCAGAAAATGATCGAAATAAGGTGTTCAACCAAAATAAAGGCAAAGACTGGAGTAGAAATGGAAGCATTAACAGGTGCCAGTATTGCCGCACTTACTATATACGATATGTGCAAAGGCTTTTCTCAGAATATTCAGATAAAACAAACCATGCTGATTGAAAAAACAGGAGGTAAAAGTGACTTCAAAAGAGCATAAAAAACACGCTGATCTGGAAAAGCCGTTGGGAGGAAAATATCATAGAAATGAAATTGCCTTTATCGGTGCTCCTTGTGTTGAAATTCAGGATTTAGTAAAAGACATCAGTCCAAAATTGAAAAATATCAATGTCGGTTACATGGATGCGGATCATGGGGAAGGTGAAAAAGCCCTGGACTTCAATTTGACTTACACCGATAAAATCTCTCATCATCAGGTCAATTTCAAAAGTGATTATTCGGAATTCGAACTGCGCTCGCAATTTCTGGATCTTGACCTCTTATTGATTAATGGAAATCATTTTTTGGGTGATAAGCAAATTGTCATAATCAATGAAAAGAAAAAAGAGTCGCTAAGCCGTAAACTAGACCGACTTAAAAATGTAGTAGCTTTTGTGTTTGCTGAAGGAGAGACTGAGATATATGATTTCCTGAAAGAAGCGATCAAAGACTGGAAAAGTATTCCAACATTTAAAATTAGGTGGATTGAAGGAATTGCAACGTTAATCAGAGGAATAGAAGAAACAAAGAGACCCAAATTAAAAGGCCTTGTATTGGCAGGAGGAAAGAGTTTGAGAATGGGTAAAGACAAAACAAAGATCGATTACCATGGCAAACCTCAAAACGAATATATCTATGAATTAATTTCGGGTTTTTGTGAAGAAACCTATTTATCTGTGGCCCAAAAATCTGATTCAAAACTTCCTCAGATAGAAGATAAAATCACAGGATTGGGACCTTATTCAGGAATTGTTTCTGCGTTTATACATGATCCGAATGCCGCATGGCTTGTTTTAGCGACAGACATTCCATTGCTTAATAAAGAGACGATCAATCAGCTGGTAGGTAATAGAAACACTTCAAAATACGCCACTTGTTTTCACAATCCTGAGACCAATTTTCCCGAACCGCTGATCACCATTTGGGAACCGAGATCTTATCCGCGCCTATTAAACTTTCTATCGCTTGGATTCTCATGTCCGAGAAAAGCATTAATCAATTCAGATGTTGAGGAGTTGGAGATTGAGAATAAGGAACATTTATTCAATGCCAATACACCTGAGGAAATGGCAAAAATCCGATCAAAAATAGATTCTTCAAAGTAAAAGTATTGGAATTGAATTGAGTAAATAATTTATCGGTAGATCAGGACAGGAAAAACTTCACCTTTTTTATAAATTTCACGTCCCCTTGGAAGAATAGTAAAAGCAGAGTTGTTGGTTAAATTCGCAAGATCTCCCGACCCATTCCCTTTGTTTGGGAAAGCTATGAGTTCAGCTTTTTCTGTATACTCCAGATTGACTTCCAAAAAATAAGTAAGATCTGCTTTGAATTCAATATCTCTACCCAATTTTGCTAATGGCCTTTGGTTTTTATAAGCTTCAATTGAACCGTTTAGCCAATCGAAAAAGTAATAATTGATACACAAAAAAGATGAAACCGGATTTCCGGGAAGTGCAAATACACTTACCTTATTTTCGAGGGTTCCAAACCAAAACGGTTTTCCGGGCCTTTGCGCAATTCTGTGAAAACATTTTTTCAAGCCCAATTCTTCTAACGCATTGGGGATAAAATCAAATTTTCCTTTCGATACACCACCGCTTAAAATAATTATTTCAAATTCATTTAAAAGTTCTTTGAGAATTTTGATTATGGTATCATAATCATCCGGTAAATGCATTGTATTCGCTTCAATTTGAACTTTTTTTAGAAGGGCCTGAATGGCATATACATTACTTTCTCTAATTTGATGTGCCTCGGGCTTATCGTTTATCCCTACAAGTTCTTTTCCTGTTGATATAATAATTGTTTTTGGAAGCCGACTGACCTTAACTACAGATTTTCCAACCGTGGCACAAAGGCCGATTTCAGCCGCTGAAATTTTCATTCCGGATTTAATCAATACATCCCCTTTTCTACGATCTTCTACCCTGAAGTGAATATTCTGTTTGTATTTAATTTCTTCTGTTTTCAGATAAGCTTTACCTTCTCTTATTTCTATTTTTTCATAAGGGACTACCGTATCCAGGCCATCTGGCATTATTGCTCCGGTCATTACTTCCAGACAAGCCCCTTTTTCTCTCAATGATTTTTGCGGATCACCGGCAGCAGCGGCACCTCTTATAGAAAAATCTTTTTCGCCTTTTTCAATAGCATTATATCGAATAGCGATGCCGTCCATTGTTACACGATCGAATGGCGGAAAATCGCGATCTGCTATTATATCTTCTCTTATAATTCTTCCGACTGATTTTTCAATGGGGATTTTTTCGGTCCCAAAATCTCTGTAATTCTCGGATAGAATTTTTTCGGCTTCTTCAACGCTGATCATATTATCCTCCTATGCTTGCCATGGATTCAAAAGATTGATTGACTCTTCTGATATGTTTCTCAGCTTCAAATCCATTTTTAGCCCTTTGATTTAAGACCACTTTTAAATGTTTTAGTAAATCTTCATCTTCGATCTCGCTTCTTAAAAGGTCTCGAATATTTAATACACCATTGCCATACAAACATGTACGTAAATCGCCTTGAGGTGTGATTCGTATCCGATTACAAGTTCCACAAAAAGTCCTGGTATAGGCGGCGATTATTCCAAAACTACCTTTGAACCCCTTAATCCTATAATTGTAGGATGTAGAATATTCAGGATCCGGAATTTTTTGGATCTCGTATTCGGATTGGATAAAATCGAGAATTTTCTTCATCGGCCAGAATGATGCATTTCCTCTGCCATCGGTTCCGTTAAATGGCATTTCTTCAATAAAACGAATTGATACCTTGTCTTTTTTTGCAAGTTCAAGCATGGGATAAATATCTTCAATATTCTTCCCGTCCATGACCACCATATTGACTTTCACATCAATTTTTGATTTTAATAATTCCAGGTAATTTGAATAAACTTTTTCGAATAGATTTTTTCTTGTTATTTGATAAAATCTTTCCTTGTCAAGACTATCAAGACTGAGGTTTAGAGATTTTATTCCTATTCGACGGAGTTCATCAATAACATCATTATCAAAAGTCCCATTTGATGTAATGTGAATTTGTTCTACATTCTGAATTTTGGAAGCCTCTTTTAGAAAGTCAATGATATTCTTCCTGGCAAAAGGTTCTCCTCCGGTAATGCGAAGTTTTGAAATACCGGCTGAAGCAAATACATGAATTGTCCTTAACAACTCTTCAAATGACATTAAATCTGTGCGTTTCACATATTGAATTCCATTTTCAGGCATACAATAAAAGCATCGCAGATTGCATCGATCTGTAACAGCTATTCTCAAATAGTTTATTCTACGACCGTGATTATCAAAAAGACTCAATGGAATGATTTAGTTTAATCTGATTAATTGTGAATATTGAATTATCCTTTGCAAGGTAAAAATTAAGATATTCAGACCAAAGCTTTAAATTTACACTGTCAATATTTTGAAATTTAGACATTAATTTGATTTTTATGCAGGTTAAGCTCTTGGCCTTTGGAATTGCAAAAGAAATACTAAAAAAGAAGGAGTTGACTCTTCATCTTGAATCGGGCACTAAAATAGCAGATCTAAAAAACAAACTGGTAAATGAATATCCTGGTTTTCATAAACTTAGAAGTCTAAAATTTGCAATAAACGAAGATTATCAGTCCGATGAATATCAGATCAAGGAAAACGAAGAAGTTGTGATCATTCCACCTGTAAGTGGAGGGTAATATGATTGAAATTAAGATAAAGGAGGAAAAATTAGATTGCGGATTCTGTCTTGATTTTGTCAGACATCATGAAGCCGGAGGGATAGCCACTTTTATTGGTACAGTTAGAAATCAAACCAATGGCAAAACTGTTGAACGTCTTGAATTTGAGTCTTATATTCCAATGGCAGAAAAAGAAATGCTTAAAATTGCTCAATTTATTGAATCAAAATGGGATGCCCATAATATCTGCATACATCATAGAATTGGGGTTTTGGAAGTCGGGGAAACGGCAGTAGTAATTGCTATTTCAACTCCACACAGAAAAGCCGCATTCGAAGCATGTCAATACGCTATAGATACATTAAAAGAAAACGTTCCAATCTGGAAAAAAGAGTTCTTTGAAGATGGTGAAGTATGGGTAGCTACACACCCTTAATCAATTACGAATTACGAATTATCAATTACGAATTATCAATTACGAATTATCAATGACGAATTATCAATTACGAAATTTTAATTGCGAGCTATATATTTTTTGAATATTGAATCAACCCTAAATTTATTCGTAATCCGTAATTGTCAATTCTAAATTCAGTTGAGGCTTTGCATTTGCTTTAATCGCGTATATAACCCGTGTTTATTTTCAATCAGATCAAAATGATTACCTCTTTCGATGATTTCACCTTCCTGAAGAACTATAATTTCATCGGCTTCCTGAATGGTACTTAAACGATGGGCAATTACCAATGAAGTTCGATTCATCATCAATTTATTTAATGCCTCTTGAACCATTCTTTCAGATTCGGTATCCAGAGCAGAAGTGGCTTCATCTAAAATAAGTATGGGAGGGTTTTTAAGCACTGCTCTCGCAATACTTATGCGTTGTCTTTGTCCGCCGGAAAGTCGCATACCGCGATCGCCAATTGTGGTATTGTAGCCGTCTTCAGTCGCCATGATAAAATCATGTGCATTGGCAATTTTTGCAGCCCGAATGACCGCTTCTTCACTGGCTTCTATTCCAAATGATATATTGTTGAAAATACTGTCATTAAATAAAATCGCCTCCTGTGTAACAATGCCCATTAGATTTCTGAGCGATTGGATGTCAATTTCTTTTAATTCATAGCCGTCAACCAGGATTTGACCACTTTTAGGATCTGCAAAACGGGGAATTAGATCGGCCAATGTAGACTTACCACCACCGGAAGGCCCAACAAGCGCGACCATCTTGCCTTTTTTGACTTCGAAGTTTATGTTTTTCAATACCTGCTTTTCACCGTAGTAAAAATTGATATTTTTTAATTCTATTTTGTCATTAAAATCTTTTATAAAAACAGGATTATCCGATTCAACAATTGGATTCTTCTTTTCCATCAATTCAATCACACGATCACCGGCAACCAAACTTCTTTGAACTGAACTAAATGCCTCGGTTATTGATTTTGCAGGACGCATAACTTGAGAAAATACAGCCAGATATGCGATAAATTCGGAGGCGCTTAATGAACTTTGATCTGCCAAAACAAAATACCCACCTATAAGTAATATACCTGATACCAAAAGAACGCCTAAAAATTCTGAAGTTGGACTCGCCAGTTCTTTTTTCACATTCATTCTTCTGACTTTGTGAGCATAATAGTCATTTTCTTTTTTGAAGTTCTTTTTAATAAACCCCGTCGCGTTAAATGCTTTTATAACCCTTAAGCCTGAAAAGGTTTCATCCATCATACTAATTAAGCGACTTAATGAATTTTGGGTGTTTTGTGAATCTTTTTTGAGCTGTTTTACCAATACGCCAATCATCCCACCCATGACCGGTATAATAATTAGAGAAAACAGTGTGAGTTTAATTGATAGTGAGAACAGAATAAAGAAATAACCCAAAAGCATTAATGGATCTTTGATAATGACTGATATTGTACTGGTTAATCTGTTTTCGATCTCTTGTATATCGGTGGTTATTCGTGAAATTATATCTCCCTTTCGCTCATTTGTGAAAAATCCAATATTGAGTGAAATCGTATGATTATATACCCTTTCTCTGATGTTTCTAACGATTGAAGCGCGAATGGTTTCAACCAGTCTTTGCGATAAATACCGAAACACATTGCTGAGAAAAGTAGCTGCAATTACTACAAGGCAAATAACCTTTAAAGCCTCAAAAGCACCGCTTTCTATAATTATATTTTTGAGATAATAATTAAATGAATTTTTTAAGTACTCAATAGAAAATTCAAATGCCCCCGGTTCGATGAGTTCTGCAGGTGTGGATTGGACCTTTCCAAATAATAGATCCAAAAGGGGCATGATCAGAATAAAATTAAATTGACTGAAAACAATATACAGTAGTGAGAAAAGAAAGTAGATTGGTATGTACTTCTTTATCGAAGGGGCAAAACCTAATAATCTGAAATAAGTTTTCATTCCTGTAAATCTCGTGAATTAAAAAATGAAACTAACTCTGATGTAACTTTTTCAGGACTTATCTTCTTCATACAATCGCAATTTGAAGGAATGGGGCAATTAATACAATTCGATTTTCCTGTCAATGTTTTAACATATTTTCCTATAGGAGCCCATCTGCCAGGGTGCATCGGCTTAATTGGTGGATAAAGCCCAAGGGCAAAAACGTTTTGAATGGCTGCGATATGCAGGGGGCCAGTTGAGCAAGCTACTACCGCATCAGAATCTCCAATAAAGTCAAACAATTGTTCCAGACTGTATTTCCCCATATGATTTTTTACACCTGAATCAATAAAAAATTGCGGATCTTCCTGATTTATAATCTCCTCTTCTTTTTCAGTGCCTGTAACTATAATTTCAAATTCATCATCGGGAAGAAGTAAGGCCAGTTTTTTATAATTGCCCAGTGGCCAGTCCCTGGCACTGCCTCTTGATTTAGGGTGAAAAAGAATCCTTTTTTTTGTCGATTTTTCCTTGGATTTTCTTTTAATTCCTAAATAGCTAGGTATTTCATCTAATTCAGGGACGAAATCAATTTCCAATCCCTTTAGCAATTCAAAATTGAGTTGAGACTCATGTAAACTCGAATTTTTTCTGGTGAAATCAACTCTTTTATTCAAATGCAACCAATGCCACCATCGATGTGAAGTCCCAATTCTTGTTTTGACCTTATATTTTTTAGCCAGCAATGATATTTTTTTATCTGGGAATACTATAATAATCGCATCCGGTTTATTCTTGTTGAAATATTCATCAACTTCTGTATCTAGTATTACCGAATCGATATTTTCTGAACGTTGTATTATGGCTTTAGTATAATTTCTTGCAATAAAGTCAATCTTAATTTCAGGATTGAGGGATTTGAGATACCCGCATAGTGGTAAGGTGAGGATTACATCTCCAATGGCATCGGTTCGGCTTATTGCAATTCGTGACAACTTCAATTCTTCCAAATTCTATTTGTCAATCCCCCTGCGATTAAAATCCATCAATTTCGCATATTTCAAAAATGAAGCATGGGCTGAATTCAAGGCAATTACCAAACCGTAATAGCCATCTAAAAATCCCAAGCGGACAAAATAAGCCATAACAAATTTAATCATAGGGCTAAAAATTAATTTCAAGTAGTTTGATTTTTTACCGGCCTTATGTAGATCTCTGGCCATGATTTCAGTGAAATAATCCATTTGTTTTAAATGGTCTGAAATATTATCCATGGTGTAATGAAGTATATCTCCTTTAATAAAGCTTATTTCTTTTCCTTCCATGACATCAAAACGGTCATGTGGATTTGATCCTTTCCAGGATCCTGCATCTTTTTTAAAAAGTCTTATTTTGCGGTCAGGATACCAGGTCCCGTGACGAATCCATTTTCCACAATAACTTGTCAATCGATTCATTTTATAGGCATCGGCTTGCCAACCAGACTTTATTTTCAAGATGTTTTTTCTTAGCTGTTCAGATAGTGCTTCATCGGCATCTAAAGAAAGGACATGTTCGTAATATGCATTTTGAAGGGCGAAATTTTTCTGTTCAATATGTCCTTCAAAAGTGTTTTGAATCACTCTTGCACCTAGTGATCCTGCAATTAGGACCGTTTGATCTGTGGAATAAGAATCAACGACCAAAATATCATCAACTACTTCCTTGGCGCTATTGATGCAATTGGCCAGCTTGTCTTCTTCATTGAATGCAATAATCACTAAAGATATCTTTACATCTGTTGCCTCCATAGCTCAATATTAGCCATTATCAATGAAATATAAGATCAATAGTATCGTAATATCATTTCAATCACAAGCAAACATAATTGATGTTTAGTTAATTAATATAATAAGTAGAGCCTGCGACAATTAATGGGTATTATAAAAACTTAAAATGGCTTGATCTAAATAGAATTCTTATTTTTGAAACAATGGCAGAAAAAAAAGTGGATATTTCAAATAGACCTCAAATTAACCTCAAAGGTGGAAAAAGACATAAACTTTTTATTGATGAGTTTATGGGTTATCTGGATTCACTTTACAATTTTGCATACCGACTAACCCTGGATGAAGATGACGCCAATGACCTGGTTCAGGACACCTATTTAAAAGCTTATCGTTTTTTTGATTCATATGAGCCGGGAACCAATGCTAAAGCATGGTTGTTCCGCATCCTGAAAAATAGTTTCATCAATGAATTTCGCAAGAAAAGCAAGCAACCAACAAAGGTTGATTATAGCGATTTAGAGCACACTTATAACTCTGAGGATGCAGATTCAAATAAAACGGTTGATTTAAGAACTGAAACTGAAAGAGATAAAATTGGTGATGAAGTAGCCACAGCTTTAAATGCGCTTGATGTTGATTTTAGAACTGCAATCATATTGTGTGATCTGGAAGGATTCACTTATGAAGAGATGTCCAAAATACTTGATATACCGATTGGCACGGTGAGATCACGACTTCACAGAGCAAGAAATTTGCTTAAAGAGAAACTAAAAATGTACGCTAAGACTTTAGGTTATAAGAGTTAGGCTTATGAATAAAACTACTACTAATGAAAATGGAATGAATGACGGTGAAAAATATACTTTATGTCCTGAGTTCATGAAACTGGCTCACCTCGTAATGGATGGAGAAGCAAATTCTGAAGAAGAAAAATTATTTTTAGCTCATGTTGAGGGAAGTAAGGATTGCAAGGACCACTATATGGAAGAGCAAAATATCCGTGCTGTCCTCAAAGAAAAATGTGGAAATGTTAGAGTTCCTGATAAACTGGTGAAAGCAATCCAGCTGAAGCTTCGGGAAATAACGATCGCATGAGTAAAAAAGGTAAGCTTCTCATTTTTTCTGCGCCATCTGGTGCAGGTAAGACGAGCATAGTAAAAAGGATTCTTTCAAAATACCCCAATATTGGATTTTCAATATCGGCCACCAGCCGCAATACCATAAGAGAGGGTGAACAAAACGGTAAGGACTATTATTTTTTGACATTGGATGAATTCAAAGAAAAAATAAAAAATGAGGAATTTGTCGAATGGGAAGAAGTATATGAAAACGCCTTTTATGGTACGCTAAAGTCTGAATTGGAGCGGATATGGACTGAGGGCCGCCATGTGATTTTTGATATTGATGTAAAAGGTGGTTTGAACATTAAAAAACAATACGGCGATAGAGCATTAGCAATCTTTGTACAACCTCCATCAGTTCAAACCTTAGAAGAAAGACTAAAAAAACGCGGAAGCGAAAATGATAAAAGTCTGCAGGAAAGAATTAATAAGGCCGAGTCAGAAATGAAATATGCTTCGCATTTTGATGTGGTGATAGAAAATGATAATCTGGATCATGCCGTTCAGGAAGCCGAAAAATACATAAACAAATTTCTCACTTGAAAGTAGGACTATTTTTTGGCTCTTTTAATCCCATCCATATTGGACATTTAATTATTGCCAATACAATTTTGGAGAAAACAGATATTCAAAAGGTAATGTTTGTTGTTTCTCCTCAAAGTCCTTTTAAAAAAAATACTTCACTTATTCCCGAATACGACAGACTTGAAATGGTCCGACTGGCTATTTATGATAATTTGGAGTTTGAAGTATCAGATATTGAATTTCATATGCCGAAACCGAGCTATACGGTTGACACGTTGGCGTATTTAACGGAAAAATATCCGGAAAGGGAGTTTTCACTGATAATTGGGGAAGATAATCTTGTACATTTCAACAAGTGGAAAAATTACGAAGCGATTTTAAAATACCATCGTTTATTAGTTTACCCAAGACCCAACACGCCGGAAGTATTAGAAGATTATGGGGAATCAGTCAAAATGATTGAAGCGCCTTTAATGGAAATATCAGCGACATTTATTAGAGATTGTGTGCGGAATAATCAATCGATCAGATATCTTGTGCATCCGGATGTAGAGGAATACATTATTCGCAATAAAATTTATTCCTGATTGATGAATTTTTTTTAAATCAAATGATCATTATCAAATTGATCCAAAAAATTAGATGGTCATTATTTCTTCTTCCTTGACCTTAAAAATTTCATCTAACTTTTCTGAGTGTTTATCTGTGATTTTTTGAACTTCTCCTTCTGCATCCTTGATCAGATCTTCGGGAGCACCATCTTTTTGTAATTTTTTCAGTTCATCATTCATATCCTTTCTTACTGTTCGGATACTAATTTTACCTTGTTCACAATCCGATTTCGCTTGTTTAACCAATTGAATACGCCTGTCTTCTGTAAGTGGAGGTAAATTGATTCTAATATTTTCTCCGTCGTTTTGTGGATTTAAGCCAAGATTTGAATTGATTATCGCTCTCTCAACATCGGCTAATATTGATTTTTCAAAAGGCTTGATTAAAAATGAACGCGCGTCCGGAGTGTTAACACTTGCGAGTTGATTTAATGGAGTCATCGCACCATAATATTCGACCATTACACCTTCAAGTATTGAAGGATTGGCCTTCCCCGCCCTAATTTTTGCTAATTCAGATTTGGTATGAGCGACTGCCTTATCCATGCTTTCTTCAGTCAACTCCAATATCATTTCTATTTCTTCCATTTGTATTATTAATTAGTAACCAATGTGCCTACTTCTTCCCCTTTAACAATTCGGAGTAAGTTGCCCGATCTATTCATATCGAATACAATTATTGGCAATTCATTTTCTTTACACAAAGCAAAAGCCGTCATATCCATCACTTTTAATCCTTTCAGAATTACCTCCTCAAAAGAAATGTGATCAAATTTAATGGCTTCAGGATCTTTTTCAGGATCGGCATTATATACACCATCAACTCTGGTTCCTTTGAGAACCACTTCTGCTTCTATTTCTATTGCTCTTAAGCTCGCAGCTGAATCAGTCGTGAAATAAGGATTTCCGGTTCCGGCTCCAAAAATTACAACACGTCCTTTTTCCAAATGACGTACGGCACGACGTTTGATAAATGGTTCGCAGACCTGGTCGACTCTAATTCCGGATTGAAGTCGTGTATAAACACCATTTTTTTCAAGAACACTTTGTATGGCCATTCCATTTATAAGCGTGGCAAGCATGCCCATATAGTCACCCTGAACTCTATCGATTCCGAGTGCTTCAGCATCGGCACCGCGCATTATATTTCCACCACCTATTACTATGGCCACTTCAACACCGGCTTTTACAACTTCTTTTATTTCAAGTGCAAAGCGATCAAGAATTTCAGTTTCAATGCCATGACCGTGTTTTCCGGCCAGTGCTTCACCGCTGAGTTTTAATAGGATTCTTTTATATTTCATTCTACTCTGACTTGAATTCAATCAATTTGTGATTTTTTTCAACATTCTCTCCGGTTTTCACAAGTACAGTTGCAATTTCACCATCAATCGGAGATTTAATAACATTTTCCATTTTCATAGCTTCAAGAATCAATATCGCCTGATCTTTTGCAACGGTGTCGCCCTCATTTACCATTACATTTAGAATTGATCCCGGCATTGGTGCTTTTATATCATTGACTTTTTTACTAGTCATATGTGCCATTCCAAGCTTTTCCAGTAAAATGTCGAATTTGTCTTTTAAAGCTACATCCAATAATTCTCCATTGATTCGGAACAATACTTTTTTGTTTTCTGTATCTATTGATAGGATTTCAGAAATAAAAGACTCGTTCTCGAATATTATATGAAATAGCTTGTCGTTGACTTTGTGTAAATCCCAATCAACTATTTTATCATCAATCAATAAATTTCCATCACTATCCTTATCGACCTTGTGCTGTTTTTTTCCGTTTATTGTGACCTGATTCATTGATCCGAATTTTGAGCCAAAGATATATGAAAATATCCAAATTGAAATTCTATAATTTAAAGACAAGTTTAGTCTTTTTAATTGCGATTCTAACGCTTATGGCTTCTTGTATGAAGAAATCCAAGCCAGAGATAAGTGCTCAAAAAGCGCTTGCCAAAAAAGTTGAACTTTTAGAGGAAAAACCCCTTCAAATCCAGGATCAAAAAATAGTTGATATCCTGCATACCGAGTTACAGCTTTCATTCGATTGGCAAAAACAGGAGGTTGGAGGATTAGCTGTTTTAACAATAAAGCCAAATGTTAAGGACATCAAAGAATTTTATCTCGATGCTAAAAGCATGGAAATATTAAACGTGTCCATAAAACCACTTGATAGATTTAATTGGCAATACAATTACAGAAATGACAGAATTTATTTTAAAGTAGATACAGCCTTAAATAAATATGATGTTCTTACAATTAACATAGCTTATCGCGCTAAGCCAAATCGCTTCTACGATTCACTTTCACCTGAAGACAAAGGTTTGTTTTTTGTAGATCCACTAGACACCATTCAGGGTATTTCACCTCAGATTTGGACACAGGGTGAGACCAGTTATAATTCTGTTTGGTTTCCGACTTTGGATCGACCCGATGAAAAATTTACTCAGGATATCTATCTTACTGTTGACACTTCGATGGTAACATTATCCAATGGAAAGTTAAAGGCAAAAACGTTTAATGAGAATGGTACAAGAACTGATCACTGGTCACAACAACTGCCTCATTCTGCATATTTGACAATGATAGCCGTAGGATCTTGGAAAATTCTTGAATTAAAATCTGAATCGGTTCCACTTTATGTTTACACAGAAAGGGAATATGAAAATTCCATGGATGATGTTTTTGCAAACACCTCAGAGATGATCAATTTCTATTCCTCGCTTTTTAATTATCCATTTCCCTGGGAAAAGTACGCTCAAATTCCGGTGCGCCAATTCATCACAGGTGCCATGGAAAATACAAGTGCATCTGTTTTCATGAGTAACTTATATGTTGATAAAAAAGAATTAACAGATGAAAATTTTGATTGGATTATATCCCACGAATTGGTTCATCAATGGTTTGGAGACCTGGTGACTTGCGAATCCTGGCCATATGTCAGTTTGAATGAATCATTTGCAAATTATGGAGAGTACTTATGGTCAGAATATAAATACGGTGAAGAAGCCGCTGCTTTAGTTCGCCTGGCTGAACTCGATGATTATTTTTCAGAGGCGCGCGACTACCGGGCACCTATTATTCGCCACAGATATGATTATGCGGGAGATTTATTTGACGCCCATTCCTATTCAAAAGGTGGTTTTGTAATCCATATGCTTCGAAAGGAATTGGGTGATGATTTATTTTTTGAAGGCATTAGTGTTTACCTGAAAAAATTTAAATACCAAAATGTGGAACTATCCGATTTGAGAAAGGTATTTGAAGACCTCTCAGGAAAAGACCTTCATTATTTTTTTGAACAGTGGTTTGAAAGACCTGGTCACCCGCAATTAAAAATAAAATATGAGGAAATGGAGCCGAATATTTTAGGCATAGAAATTAATCAAATTCAAAAAGAAGATGCTTTTAGAATACCCTTGAAATTGCGCTATTTATATCGGGATAGAATTCCTTTTGATACTGTGATTGTAATTAGCCAAAAAAGCACAAATTTCAAATTGGAATTGGAAGCATTGGGGGGCACATTAATAGCTGATCCGGATCACAATCTTTTGATTGAAGTTTCAATTAAAAAAACATACGATGAATTGGTTTTGCAATATTACAATAGCAATGATTTTCTAAATCGTTATGATGCTTTTATGCTCTTACGCGATAGCTTCCCGGAAAGAGTAAAAAGTACGGGAATATCACAGGTGTTTTTACTGGATAGCTCTTACACGATTCAGGAATTGACCTTGGATTTTATTGAAAGAGAATATGATATAATAGGTGCCGATACAAAAAGGCGGATTATAGAAATAGCTAAAACCTCAAACAAATCTTACGTAAGAGGAGCGGCTCTTGAAACCCTAATGTATATAGTTGAACCGGACACAATTTTTTATGAAGCTTTCCTTAAAGACTCTTCCTGGTATGTCAATGCTATAGCGCTCGATGCATTGATTGATATAAAAAAAGATAGTGCGGAAAAAATGGAAATTGTTCAGGCATTCGAAGAATCAAATAATCCGCATGTGTTAAATGTAGTGGCATCTTATTATGCTTCCTTATCCATAGATAAATCTGATTGGTTTAAAGAGAAGTTGAATATAATTTCAGATCAAAATAAATATGCCATATTAGGCTATTACGGTTTGGGAATGCTAAATGCTGACTCTGTTGAACAGCAACAGGCGCTTAACTTATTATACAATATTGCCACAAACGATAAGTATTCGTTCAACCGTGTAATGGCATATCAATCCTTGCTAGTTTATTTGGACAGACCTCTTGTGAAAAAACAGTTAATTGATATATTAAAAAAGGAGGATTCCGATGCTATCAGAAAGTGGTTTTCCAATATGTTATAAAAGTAAAAAAAGACTCTTTGTAAAAATATTATACAAAGTTTGAATAAATTAAAAAAGCATCTACTTTTGCATCTCCAAAAAAATTGGAGCGGCATTTTATATGCCAAAAAGTTCTTGAATTTGATGAGAGGGGGAGATACCAAAGCGGCCAACTGGGGCAGACTGTAAATCTGTTGTCTTACGACTTCGTAGGTTCGAATCCTGCTCTCCCCACTTTGATATCTATCTTGAGTTCAGCAATGAACATTATAAGCGGGAGTAGCTCAGCTGGTAGAGCGACAGCCTTCCAAGCTGTAGGTCGCGGGTTCGAACCTCGTCTCCCGCTCTTATAATTTTTAAAGCCGATGTAGCTCAGGGGTAGAGCGCATCCTTGGTAAGGATGAGGTCACGGGTTCAATTCCCGTCATTGGCTCTGCTGATAAAATAGGATTTAAGGAAAGTAAAACGTAATTTGTAAAATTTTTAATAATTAAAATTGAAATAAGAAATGGCTAAGGAAACATTTCAACGGGATAAGCCCCACGTTAACATAGGTACTATAGGACACGTGGATCATGGCAAAACAACATTAACAGCAGCAATCTCTAAAGTATTATCTGATAAAGGATTTGCTGAGAAAAAAGATTTTGATGCAATTGATAATGCTCCGGAAGAAAAGGAGAGAGGTATTACAATTAATACTTCGCACATTGAATATCAAACTGCAAACAGACACTATGCTCACGTAGACTGTCCGGGTCACGCTGACTATGTTAAAAACATGGTTACCGGAGCTGCACAGATGGACGGAGCAATTTTGGTTGTGGCTGCGACTGACGGTCCAATGCCTCAAACCAGAGAGCACATTCTTCTTGCCCGTCAGGTAGGTGTTCCGGCAATCGTTGTATTTATGAACAAAGTTGACCTTGTTGATGATGCGGAATTATTGGAATTAGTTGAGATGGAAATCAGAGAGCTTCTTAGCTTTTACGATTTTCCTGGCGATGACATACCTGTAATTCAAGGTTCGGCCTTAGGTGGTTTGAATGGCGAAGGCAAGTGGGTTGAAAAAATTGAAGAATTGATGAATGCTGTTGATGAATACATTCCAATTCCTGAAAGACTTGTTGACCTTGATTTCTTAATGCCTGTTGAGGATATTTTCTCAATTACTGGTAGAGGTACAGTTGCGACAGGAAGAATTGAAAGAGGTGTCATCAACTCTGGTGATTCTGTTGATATCATCGGAATGGGTGCTGAAAACTTGAAGTCTACAGTTACCGGAGTAGAGATGTTCCGTAAAATATTAGATAGAGGTGAAGCTGGTGATAATACCGGACTTCTACTTAGAGGTATAGAAAAAGAATCAATCAAGAGAGGAATGGTAATCTGTAAGCCGGGTTCTGTTACTCCTCACGATAAATTCAAAGCTGAGATCTATGTACTTAAAAAAGAAGAAGGTGGAAGACACACTCCATTCTTTAACAAGTATCGTCCTCAGTTTTACTTCAGAACTACTGACGTTACAGGAGAAATCATGCTACCTGATGGCGTTGAAATGGTAATGCCTGGTGATAACGTTACAATTACTGTTGAATTGATCAGTACTGTAGCGATGGAAAAAGGATTGCGTTTCGCTATCAGAGAAGGTGGTAGAACTGTAGGAGCCGGTCAGGTAACTGAAGTTTTAAACTAAGCCATTTTCACATAAATAATGCCTCCGCAAATAATTAGCGGAGGCATTTGTTTTTTTGATCCTACAGTCGTAATTTTGCAGTCCTTTTTTCTGCATACGGGTGTAGCTCAGCTGGTAGAGCAGTGGTCTCCAAAACCAAAGGTCGCGAGTTCGATTCTTGCCACCCGTGCTAAAAATGAGTAATGAATAAGATTAGAGCGTATATATTAGAGTCAGTAAACGAAATGAGATACAAGGTGTCTTGGCCAAAATATGGTGATCTTCAATCAAGTTCCATTCTGGTTTTGGTTGCATCCTTGATCTTCGCCTTAATTATTGGGGTAATGGATCTGGCTTTTGATAACGTGATGACCTGGTTTTACCGGGAATTTTAATTTTAGAATATGTCAGATTTGAATTGGTATGTAGTTAAGGCGATTTCTGGACAGGAAAAGAAAGTTAAAACTTACCTGGAGAATGAAATTGGCAGAGAAAATCTGACTGAAGTCATACCGCAAATTCTTATTCCTTCTGAGAAGGTTTATGAAATGAGGAATGGCAAGAAAAGAATCAGGGAGAAGAATTTCTTTCCTGGCTATGTTTTGGTTCAAATGGATCCATCGCATGGCGAAGTAATTCATGTTATTAAAGGAATACCCGGTGTATTGGGATTTCTGGGTAACGAAAAAGGAGCTTCCAAGGAACCTGTTCCATTGAGACAAACCGAAGTAAATAGAATACTTGGGAAAGTTGATGAAAGTGAAGAAATGGAAATGAAGTTGGATCAACCTTTTATAGTAGGTGAAGAGGTTAATGTAATGGATGGGCCGTTCAACGGTTTTACCGGAACTGTTCAGGAAGTTTTTGAAGATAAAAAGAAATTAAATGTAATGGTTAAGATTTTCGGGCGAAATACCCCAGTGGAACTTAACTATATGCAAGTCGAGAAAATAAAATAAGATGGCAAAGGAAGTAAGTGGCTTTTTAAAATTACAAGTCAGAGGTGGAGCAGCAAACCCATCTCCTCCGGTAGGACCTGCTTTAGGTGCTAAAGGAGTTAATATCATGGAGTTCTGCAAACAATTTAATGCAAGAACCGAGGATAAAAGAGGACAATTGCTACCCGTTGTAGTGACGGTTTATGTTGATAAATCCTTTGATTTTGTCATTAAAACACCTCCCGCTGCAACACTCTTGCTGGAGAAATCGAAGCAGAAGAAAGGCAGTCCTGAATCCAATAGAAAAAAGGTTGGTTCAGTAACATGGGATCAGGTGAAAGAAATCGCGGAAATTAAAATGCCGGATTTAAATGCTCATACAGTTGAGTCAGCAATGAAGCAAGTGGCAGGTACTGCCAGAAGCATGGGTTTAAATGTTAAAGGTAAAGCTCCTTGGGCTAACTAATATTATTAAAATGGGACTTTCTAAAAAAAGAAAAGAGGCTCTCTCTAAAGTAGATAAATTAAAAGAATACAGCATTTCAGAAGCTGCTTCTCTTTTAAAAGAGGTGAGTTATACATCATTTAACGCTTCGGTAGACATGGATATCAGGCTGGGAGTAGATCCGAAAAAAGCCGATCAAATGGTAAGAGGCGTAGCCACGTTACCTCATGGTACCGGTAAGGAGGTTAAAGTTTTAGTTCTTTGTACTCCAGATAAGGAAGAAGAAGCTAAAGCTGCCGGTGCGGATCATGTGGGCCTTGACGACATGATTAAAAAAATTGAAGGTGGATGGGTCGATTTTGACGTAGTTATCACCATGCCTGCAGTAATGGCAAAAGTTGGAAAACTGGGTCGTGTTCTTGGTCCAAGAGGTTTAATGCCGAATCCAAAGTCTGGAACTGTTACTCCTGATGTTGCAAAAGCTGTAACCGAGGTAAAAGCTGGTAAAATTGATTTCAAAGTAGATAAGTTTGGAATCATTCATATGAGCATTGGCAAAATGGATTTTAACGCAGATCAAATAGTTGATAATGCCAAAGAAATCATGGGCACCATTAATAAATTAAAACCCGCCTCATCAAAAGGAGAATACATCAGAAGTATTACTCTTTCGAGTACAATGAGTCCGGGCATTAAAATTGACCACAAAACATTAGCTTAAGGAATCATGACTAGGGAGGAAAAAGCACAAATTATAGACGATCTTAAAGTTAAGTTATCAGAAACAAACCATTTCTATTTTGCGGATGCTTCTGGTATGACTGTGGATCAAACCAATGAATTCAGAAGTCTTTGTCATAAGGCTGGCATTGAATACAAAGTGGTTAAAAATACGCTTATAAAAAAGGCACTTGAAGAAATAGAAGGTGATTATAGCGAACTGTATGATGTTCTGAAAGGATTTTCAGGGATTATGTTCTCTAAAGAGGTTGGAAATTTGCCCGCCAAAGTGATTAAAGATTATCGCAAAGGCAAGGGTGAAAAACCGAAATTGAAAGCAGCTTCAATTGAAAATGCTTTTTATATCGGTGAAGATCAATTAGAAGCATTAAGTAATCTGAAATCTAAAAATGAACTCATTGGAGAAATCATTAGTTTACTTCAATCACCAATGGCGAATGTTATGTCCGGTCTGCAGAGCGGCAAAAATAACATCGCAGGTATAGTAAAAACTTTATCAGAAAAAGAATCTTAAACAATAACGGAATAAATACTTTTTAAAATGGCAGACGTAAAAGCAATAGGGGATCAGCTTGTAGAATTAACAGTTAAAGAAGTTAATGAATTAGCTGACTATTTAAAAGAAACACATGGTATCGAACCGGCAGCAGCAGCCGCTCCAGTAATGGTAGCAGGTGGTGGAGCAGGTGAAGGCGCAGGAGCAGCTGAAGAAAAATCAGAATTCGACGTAATCCTTAAATCACCAGGTGGAGCTAAACTTCAAATTGTAAAATTAGTTAAAGAAGTAACTGGTTTAGGTTTGAAAGAAGCTAAGGAAATCGTTGACGGAGCGCCAAAAGCAGTAAAAGAAGGTGCACCTAAAGATGAAGCGGAAGCTTTAAAAGCAAAATTAGAAGAAGCAGGAGCAGAAGTAGAATTAAAATAAGAGCTCTCAAAGGAAATTTAGTCCATTGTAGGCCTGGCTTGCGTCAGGTCTTTTCCTGTTTGTACCTAGTAATAATTTTTCATTAAAAAACCCGAGCCTTGGCTAGTGTAGATAAAACAACCGGAAGAATTAATTTTTCTTCCACTCAATCATCAATAGAATATCCGGATTTTTTAGATGTCCAGTTAAAATCTTTCAGAGATTTTTTCCAGTTGGATACCAATCCGGAAAACAGATTGCAAGAAGGTCTTTACAAAGTATTTTGTGAGAACTTTCCTATCTCAGATTCCAGAGAAGTCTACGTATTGGAATTCATTGACTATGTCATTGACCCTCCAAAATACGACATCGATGAGTGTATCGATAGAGGACTAACATATGCTGTCCCTTTGAAAGCTAAACTAAGGCTTTCATGTAATGATGAGGAACACGAGGAATTTGAGACTATTGAACAAGAAGTATTTCTTGGTAATATTCCTTACATGACTCCCAAGGGATCTTTTGTGATCAACGGAGCTGAACGAGTAATCGTTTCTCAGTTACATAGATCTCCGGGTGTATTCTTTGCTCAGAGTAAACATACTAACGGAACCAAATTATATTCTGCCAGAATTATTCCATTTAAAGGTTCTTGGATAGAATTTGCTACAGACGTCAACAATGTCATGTACGCATACATCGACAGGAAAAAGAAATTTCCTGTCACTACTCTTTTAAGAGCTATCGGATACGGTTCAGATAAAGAAATACTTGAATTATTCGGTTTATCTGAAGAAGTCGAGGCGACAGCGAAAAATCTTAAGAAAATTATTGGCCGAAAACTAGCGGCGAGGGTTTTAAGAACCTGGACAGAGGATTTCGTGGACGAAGATACCGGTGAGGTAATCTCAATCGATAGGAATGAAGTTTTACTGGAAAGGGATTCCGCCATTGAGGCAGATGATATAGAGCTTATTGTAGAATCCGGTTCAAAATCTGTAATTCTTCATAAAGAAGATGTTAACATTGCCGATTACCAGATTATTTACAATACACTTCAAAAGGACAATTCAAACTCTGAGAAAGAGGCCGTTGAGCAAATTTATCGTCAGCTGAGAAATACCGAAGCACCAGACGAAGCTACGGCTCGTGAGGTAATTCAAAATCTTTTCTTCTCAGATAAACGATACGATTTGGGTGAAGTAGGTCGATATAGAATCAATAAGAAATTGGGTCTTGATATCGATTCTGAAGTGAAAGTTCTAACCAATCAGGATATTATTTTAATTGTAAAGTATCTTATTGGTTTAATTAATTCAAAAGCAGTGGTGGATGATATTGACCACCTGAGCAACAGACGTGTAAGAACTGTTGGAGAACAATTGTATTCTCAATTCGGAGTTGGACTGGCCAGAATGGCTCGTACTATTAAAGAGAGAATGAATGTTCGTGATAATGAGGAATTCAAACCTGTTGACCTTATTAATGCGAGAACGCTGTCATCGGTCATCAATTCATTCTTTGGAACAAATCAGCTATCTCAGTTCATGGATCAAACAAATCCTTTGGCTGAGATAACCCATAAAAGAAGAATGTCGGCTTTAGGACCCGGAGGACTTTCAAGAGAAAGAGCAGGATTCGAGGTTCGGGATGTTCATTATACTCACTATGGAAGGCTGTGTACCATTGAAACACCTGAAGGTCCGAATATTGGACTGATCTCTTCACTTTGTGTTCATGCCAAAGTGAATAACATGGGATTTATTGAAACACCGTATAGAGAGGTTAAAAAAGGAGTTGTAGATATCAACGGTGAGGTTAAATATCTTACAGCTGAAGAAGAAGATGATACCTTCATCGCTCAGGCAAACGCACCGGTAGATGCGAAAGGTAAATTTATAAATGACAAAGTAAAAGCACGACTTGAAGGTGATTTTCCTGTTATTGAGCCTGATAAAATTGCCTTAATGGACATTGCTCCAAACCAGATTGTATCTGTTGCCGCTTCTTTAATTCCATTTTTGGAACACGATGATGCCAACAGAGCACTTATGGGATCTAACATGCAACGTCAGGCAGTTCCACTTTTAATTCCTGAAGCTCCAATAGTGGGCACAGGAATGGAAGCAAGAGCAGCCCGTGATTCCAGAACCCTTATTAGAGCTGAAGGAGATGGAGAAGTAATTTTCGTTGATGCTAAAAAAATCACAATACGATATTCCTTAACTGCAGAGCAGGAATTGGTGAATTTTGAAGAAAACGAGAAGACATACAATCTTATCAAATTCAGAAGAACCAATCAGGACACTTGCGTAAGCCTTAAACCTATTGTCAAAAAAGGGCAGAAAATTAAGGAAGGCGATATTTTATGTGAAGGTTTCTCAACTGAAAACGGAGAGTTAGCCCTTGGTAAAAATATGCTCGTAGCCTTTATGCCTTGGCAGGGATATAACTTTGAAGATGCAATCGTAATTTCAGAAAGAGTTGTAAAAGACGATGTATTTACATCAGTTCATATTGAAGAATTTGAACTCGAAGTTCGTGATACCAAAAGGGGTGAAGAGGAATTAACCTCTGAAATTCCTAACGTAAGTGAAGAAGCCGTAGCTAATTTGGATGAGAACGGTATCATTCGTGTAGGTGCGGAGATTAAAGAAGGCGATATCCTTATCGGTAAAATAACACCGAAAGGGGAATCTGATCCGACTCCGGAAGAAAAATTACTTCGAGCAATCTTTGGAGATAAAGCCGGTGATGTTAAAGACGCTTCATTGAAAGCACCTCCTTCTCTAAAAGGAGTCGTGATTGACACCAAATTATTCTCTCGACCTAAAAGAGATAAAGATTCAAGAGTAAAAGCTAAAAAAGAAGTTGAAATCTTAAAGCAAAAATACGGCAATCAATTAACTGAACTCAAAGCAAGAGCGGTTAAGAAATTGGCAGAAATTCTTGCTGGTAAACCATCAAATGGTGTAAAACACAAATTTGGGGATGATATCATACCTAAGGGAACGAAATTTACTGAAAATAATATTCGTGAAAAGATCTTCCCTGAAAAGAATGTTTATCGGGACGAGAGTAATTACTCGGTACCGGAAGAAGCAAACCTACTCAGTGATTTGATTCACGAAAACTGGACAGATGATGAGAAATTGAACACTAAAGTTAAGCAACTGGTGAAGAATTTCACATTGGAGCGAAACAAGTTCATGGGATCATTTAAAAGAGAGCGATACACCTTAGAGGTAGGCGATGAATTGCCAACCGGTATTGTTAGCCTTGCCAAAGTGTATGTCGCTAAGAAAAGAAAACTGAAAGTAGGGGATAAAATGGCAGGTAGACACGGAAACAAAGGTGTCGTTGCAAGAATTGTGAGAGAAGAGGATATGCCATTCCTGGAAGACGGAACTCCGGTTGATATTGTGCTCAATCCATTGGGTGTGCCTTCCCGTATGAACCTCGGCCAGATTTATGAAACTGTTCTTGGATGGGCCGGGCTTAAAATGGGTAAAAAATATGCAACCCCAATTTTTGATGGTGCTACAGCCCAAGAAGTTGAAAATGAGCTAAAAGAAGCAGGATTGCCTGATTACGGAAGGGCTTATTTATACGATGGCTTAACTGGTGATCAATTTGATTTACCGGTAACTGTTGGTGTAATCTACATGTTGAAACTAGGTCACATGGTAGATGACAAAATGCACGCGAGATCAATTGGACCATACTCACTCATCACTCAACAGCCACTTGGAGGTAAAGCTCAGTTTGGTGGTCAGAGATTTGGTGAAATGGAGGTATGGGCACTTGAAGCATTTGGTGCTTCTAATGTTTTACAGGAAATGTTGACTGTAAAATCGGATGATGTGATTGGAAGAGCGAAAACTTACGAATCAATCGTAAAAGGCGAAAATACTCCAACACCAAATGTTCCCGAATCATTTAATGTACTTGTGCATGAATTAAGGGGATTAGCATTAGAGGTTACACTCGACTAATTATTTAAGATTTAAATTGTCATTATGGCTTTTAGAAGAAATAAGAAAATAAAAAGTGATTTTAATAAAATTACGATCAGTCTGGCTTCGCCGGAGTCTATCCTGGAAAGTTCTTACGGAGAAGTAACTCAGCCGGAAACCATAAATTACAGAACTTATAAACCGGAAATGGGAGGATTATTCTGTGAAAGAATTTTCGGGCCCGTAAAGGATTATGAGTGCCATTGCGGTAAATACAAGCGAATTCGATACAAAGGAATCATTTGTGACCGATGTGGAGTTGAGGTTACTGAAAAGAAAGTCAGAAGAGAAAGAATGGGACATATCGAATTGGTTGTTCCTGTTGCTCATATCTGGTATTTCAGGTCTTTGCCAAATAAAATAGGATACCTTTTAGGATTACCTACTAAAAAACTGGATCAGATCATATATTATGAAAGATATGTGGTAGTTCAGGCCGGTATTAAAGAAGAGGACGGAGTCAATTATTTGGATTTCTTAACAGAAGATGAGTATCTGGACATTCTGGATAAACTTCCAAGGGAAAATCAAAGTCTCGATGACAGCGATCCTAATAAATTTATCGCTGAAATGGGTGCAGATGCACTTGAAATGCTTTTGAGTAGACTGGACCTTGATAGCTTGTCTTATCAATTGCGTCATCAGGCTGCCAATGATACTTCACAACAAAGAAAAGCCGAAGCGCTTAAAAGACTTAAAGTTGTTGAAGCATTCAGAGAAGCAAGAACAAGAATCGAAAATCGTCCTGAATGGATGGTCATTAAAATGGTTCCCGTTATTCCACCAGAATTAAGGCCACTTGTGCCTTTGGATGGTGGAAGATTTGCCACTTCAGATTTAAATGATCTTTACAGAAGGGTTATTATTAGAAATAACCGTTTAAAAAGATTAATAGAAATAAAAGCGCCGGAAGTTATTCTTAGAAATGAAAAAAGAATGCTTCAGGAAGCAGTTGATTCACTTTTCGACAATTCAAGAAAAGTAAATGCAGTAAGAGCTGAAGGTAACAGAGCTTTGAAATCTTTAAGTGATATGCTTAAAGGGAAACAAGGTCGTTTCCGTCAAAACCTTTTAGGAAAAAGAGTTGATTATTCGGGTCGATCAGTAATCGTTGTAGGCCCACAACTGAAAATGCACGAATGTGGCCTTCCTAAAAATATGGCGGCTGAGCTTTTCAAACCTTTCGTGATTAGAAAATTAATCGAAAGAGGAATTGTAAAGACCGTAAAATCAGCGAAGAAAATTGTTGAAAGGAAGGATCCTGTAATTTGGGATATTCTTGAAAACGTATTGAAGGGACATCCTGTGATGCTTAACCGTGCACCAACTTTGCACCGATTGGGAATTCAGGCCTTTCAACCAAAACTAATAGAGGGTAAAGCTATTCAGTTACATCCATTGGTTTGTACTGCATTCAACGCTGACTTTGATGGTGACCAAATGGCAGTTCATGTACCTCTTGGACATGGCGCCGTATTGGAAGCGATGTTGCTAATGTTGGCCAGTCATAATATTTTAAATCCTGCCAATGGTGCACCTATTGCTGTCCCATCACAGGATATGGTATTGGGATTGTATTATTTGACGAAAGGAAGAAAGCATACAAAAGAATATCCAATAGACGGCGAAGGAATGACCTTCTACGGTCCTGAAGAAGTAATAATTGCCATTAACGAAGGGCGATTAAACAAGCATGCTCACATTAAAGTACGTACGAATGTAAGAAATGAAGCTGGTGAGCTTGAAACAAAATTAATTGAGACAGTTGCAGGAAGAGTTCTTTTCAACCAGTATGTACCTGAAGAAGTAGGGTTTATCGATGAGCTTTTGACAAAGAAAAAGCTGCAAAAAATCATTTCTTCTATTTACAAAACTTGTGGTGTATCAAGAACAGCAAACTTCCTGGATGACATCAAGGAATTAGGATTCCAAAATGCTTACAAAGGAGGATTGTCAATGGGACTATCTGAAATTATCATACCTTCTGTGAAAGAGGAATTGATAGTTAAAGCAAAAGAAGAGGTAGAAGCAGTTTCCCAGAATTATATGATGGGTCTGATTACTGATAATGAAAGATATAACCAGGTGATAGACATCTGGACCAGGATCAATTCTCAAATCACAAACACGCTGATGAAACAATTGGAAACTGATGAGCAGGGTTTCAATTGTATATATATGATGATGCACTCTGGAGCCAGAGGATCAAGAGAGCAGATTCGTCAGTTGGGTGGAATGAGAGGATTGATGGCCAAACCACAGAAAAACTTAGTTGGTAGTGTTGGTGGTATTATTGAAAACCCAATTATTTCGAATTTCAAAGAAGGTCTTGATGTAATTGAATATTTCATATCTACACATGGCGCAAGAAAAGGTCTGGCTGATACAGCATTGAAAACTGCTGATGCGGGATATTTGACAAGGAGATTGGTAGATGTATCTCAGGATGTTGTAATTACCGAGGCAGATTGTGGCACCTTAAGAGGTATCAGTACTTCCGCTTTAAAAGATAATGAAGAAGTAGTTGAGCCATTATCTGAAAGAATTTTGGGTAGAGTTGCCTTGAATGATATCATTGATCCTATTTCCGAAGAACTAATTCTAAAAGCGAATGAGGAAATTACCGAAGAAATAGCAGATAGAATTGACAACTCCGGTATTGAGACAGTGGAAATCAGATCGGCATTGACTTGTGATTCTAAAAAGGGAATCTGTGCTCAGTGCTACGGTAGAAATCTTGCCAGTGGAGATATGGCACAAAGAGGTGAGGCTGTTGGTGTTATTGCAGCTCAATCGATTGGTGAGCCAGGTACTCAGCTGACTTTACGTACGTTCCACGTTGGTGGTACAGCGTCAAATATTGCAACTGAAGCTTCAATCCATGCCAAGTTTGAAGGCGTTGTAGAATTCGAAGATTTAAAAACTGTTACCACAAAAGACAAAGATGATAACGATTCTGAAGTAGTTATGTCTAGAATGGGTGAGATAAAAATTATCGATCCTAAGTCTAAAAAGACCTTAATTACGAATCATGTACCTTATGGTGCTTTCTTAAAGGTTACGGAAAAACAGAAAGTTAAGAAAGGAGAGGAATTGTGTTATTGGGACCCTTACAATGCTGTTATTTTATCAGAATTTCCGGGAGAAATTGCCTATGAGTCAATTGAAGAAGGGATTACTTTTAGAGAAGAGTCTGATGAGCAAACAGGTCACAGAGAGAAAGTGATTGTTGACACCAAAGATAAAACCAAGAATCCTGCAATTATTGTTAGTGATTCTAAAGGGGAAAGCAAGGGATACAATATTCCTGTGGGTGCCCACATTAATGTGAACGAGCGTCAAAAAATTAAAGCTGGTCACATTCTTGCAAAAATTCCAAGATCTACAAGTAAAACAAGGGATATCACGGGTGGACTTCCAAGAGTAACTGAGTTATTTGAGGCTAGAAACCCTTCAAACCCGGCGGTGGTTAGTGAAATTGATGGTGTAGTTTCTTTTGGTGGTATCAAAAGGGGAAACAGAGAGATCTTTGTTGAGTCTAAGGATGAAGTGAAGAAAAAATACCTTGTGCCTTTGTCAAAACATATTCTTGTACAGGATAATGATTTTGTTAAAGCCGGGTATGCACTTTCGGATGGAGCAATAACACCGTCTGATATTTTATCCATTAAAGGGCCAACAGCTGTTCAGGAATATATCGTTAATGAAATTCAGGAAGTATACCGACTTCAGGGTGTAAAAATTAGCGATAAACATATTGAAGTTATCGTTCGTCAAATGATGCAGAAGCTTGAAATTATCGATTCAGGTGATACCAGCTTCCTCAAAGGACAGAATGTTAACAAATTTGCTTTCATGGAAGAAAATGATAACATCATTGAAATGAAAGTAGTTGAAGATCCGGGAGATTCTCAAAATTTGAAACAAGGTCAAATTGTTTCTTTGAGAAAACTCAGAGATGAGAACTCAAGTTTGAAGAGAAAAGATATGAAACCCGTAAAAGTAAGGGATGCAAAGCCTGCATTGGCAAGTCCTGCACTACAGGGAATCACTCAAGCTTCTTTGGGAACTGAAAGTTTCATTTCTGCAGCATCATTCCAGGAAACAACAAAAGTATTAAGCGAAGCTTCAATACGTGGAAAGGCTGATGATCTGCAAGGTCTTAAAGAAAATGTGATTGTTGGTCACAAGATACCTGCCGGTACAGGTTTTAGAGATTTTCAAGATGTAATTGTGGGTTCAGCAGATGATTATGATCTTCTTATGGAAGGGGAAAAAGAAGCTGAATTGAGCGATGAAAAAGTCTCTGAATAGTTATGGCTGATCAGCAAAAGAAAGAGAAAAATCAGATAAATATAGAGCTCTCCGACGAAATGGCGGAGGGCATCTATGTTAATTTAGCAATGATCGCTCATTCTTCGAGCGAATTTGTGATTGATTTTATTAAAATGATGCCGGGTACACCGAAAGCCAAGGTTAAATCTAGAATCGTAATCACACCCGAACACGCCAAAAGATTAATGCGTGCTTTAAATGATAATATTCGCAAATACGAAGAAAATTTTGGAGAGATCAAGCAGGCTGACGGTGAAATGAAGATTCCAATGAATTTTGGTGGACCAGTTGGTGAGGCCTGATCTCAATATTAATTCTAAAATCGATTGGTAAATATTAAGTTTTTAAATAGTTTTGCAGTCCAAAAATTTTGGCTGAAACAAAAATATTATTATAAATGCCTACAATTCAGCAACTTGTAAGAAAAGGAAGAAAGACTTTGATTTCAAAATCTAAGTCTCCGGCTTTGGATTCATGTCCTCAAAGAAGAGGGGTATGTACCAGAGTATATACAACTACACCTAAGAAGCCTAACTCTGCAATGAGAAAAGTAGCAAGGGTGAGGTTGACAAACGGTAAAGAAGTGAATGCTTATATCCCTGGTGAAGGACACAATCTTCAGGAACACTCTATTGTCTTAATCAGAGGTGGAAGAGTTAAGGATCTTCCGGGTGTGAGATATCACATTATCCGTGGTGCATTGGATACAGCGGGTGTAAACGGTAGGCTTCAGAGAAGATCAAAATACGGCGCAAAACGACCCAAAAAATAATTTCTAAAGGGAAATGAGAAAATTAAAACCAAAAGCAAGACCACTCCTTCCGGATCCTAAATTCAAAGATGAATTGGTCACTCAATTTGTAAACAACTTGATGTTGGGAGGCAAGAAAAATGTTTCATATGCAATTTTCTATGACGCTTGTGAACTAATTGAAGAAAGAACAGGTGAGAACGGATTGGAAACCTGGAAAAAAGCATTGAATAATATCATGCCTTCAGTTGAAGTGAAAAGCCGAAGAGTAGGAGGGGCCACATTCCAGGTGCCTATCGAGGTTCGACCTTCAAGAAAAGTAGCATTAGGGATGAAGTGGATGATAAAATTTGCAAGAGCCCGGAATGAAAAAACAATGACCGAAAGACTTGCAGGTGAAATTATTGCTGCTTCAAAAGGCGAAGGTTCTGCGGTGAAGAAAAAAGATGATACACATCGTATGGCTGAAGCAAACAAAGCATTTTCTCATTTTAGATTCTAATTAATAATGGCTAAAGTCGATTTAAAACATACGAGAAATATCGGTATCATGGCACACATTGATGCCGGAAAAACAACCACAACAGAAAGAGTACTGTATTATACCGGACTAACTCATAAAATTGGTGAAGTGCATGATGGTGCCGCTACCATGGACTGGATGGAGCAGGAGCAGGAAAGAGGAATTACGATTACCAGTGCTGCCACAACTACATTCTGGAAATACCCGACACAACAGGGACAAGCTACGGCTGAGACTGAGGACTATAAAGTAAATATTATTGACACTCCCGGCCACGTTGACTTTACAGTTGAAGTAGAGCGTTCTTTGCGTGTGCTTGATGGTGCTGTCGCACTATTCTGTGCAGTATCCGGAGTTGAACCACAATCTGAGACAGTCTGGCGTCAGGCCGATAAATATCGTGTTCCAAGAATCTGTTTTGTTAACAAAATGGATAGAGTAGGGGCTGATTTTTTCAATGTTGTTAAAGAAATTAAAGAGAAATTAGGTGCAAACCCGGTTCCTCTTCAGGTTCCAATAGGAGCAGAAGATTCGTTTAAAGGAGTTGTTGACCTGGTATTAAACAAGGCCGTCATCTGGAATGATGAAGATCTTGGAATGACCTATAAAGTAGTTGACATACCTGAAGACTTAAAAGAAGATGTTCTTCAATGGAGAACTGAATTAATTGAAAACGTGGCGCTTTACGATGAGGAACTCTTCATGAAATTTGATGAAGATCCCGATTCTATAACAGCTGAAGAAGTTATGGCAGCTGTGAGAAAAGCAGTAATTGACATGTCTTTTTCTCCGGTTCTTTGCGGATCGGCATTTAAAAACAAAGGAGTTCAGGCTTTATTGGATGCTGTTATTTCTTATTTGCCTTCTCCTATGGAATTACCTCCTGTAACAGGAACAAATCCGGATACAGAGCAGGAAGAAAAAAGAAAACCAGAAGCTAGCGAACCATTCTCTGCTTTGGCCTTTAAAATTATGACTGACCCTTTCGTAGGTAGACTCTGCTTTATGAGAGTTTATTCAGGAAGACTGGATGCAGGCTCATACGTTTTCAATAATAGGACTCAAAAGAAAGAAAGAATTTCAAGGCTAATGCAAATGCACTCCAACAAGCAAAATCCGATTGATTTTGTAGAAGCGGGAGATATTTGTGCAGCCGTTGGATTTAAGGACATTAAAACCGGTGATACTTTAAGTGACGAGAAAAAGAAAATCATTCTCGAAGAAATGTCATTCCCGGAGCCGGTAATTGGTTATGCTATCGAACCTAAAAAACAGGCAGATGTAGACAAACTCGGTGTAGCAATTTCAAAACTTGTTGAAGAAGATCCTACACTTGTAGTTGAGACCAATCACGAAACGGGGCAAACCGTACTTAAAGGTATGGGTGAACTTCACCTTGAAATTATCATCGACCGATTGAAGCGCGAATTTAAAGTTGAAATCAATCAGGGTGCTCCACAAGTTGCTTATAAAGAGGCATTGACTTCGAGTACAGAACATAAAGAAGTTTACAAGAAGCAAACAGGTGGTAGAGGTAAATTTGCAGATATCGTATTTGAAGTTGGTCCAGCGGATGACGAAAAGAAAGAAGGTTTGCAATTTGTCAACGAAATTGTAGGTGGTGCTATTCCTAGAGAATTTATTCCATCAGTAGAAAAAGGTTTTAAAGAAGCAATGAAGAATGGTATTCTTGCAGGATATCCAATTGATTCTTTGAAAGTGAGATTATACCACGGTTCTTTCCACGATGTGGATTCAGATGCATTGTCATTTGAAGTTGCAGCAAAACTTGGTTTTAAAGCAGCAGCAAAAAATTGTGGCCCGAGATTAATGGAGCCAATCATGGCTGTAGAAGTTGTTACCCCAGATGAGTTTACAGGATCTGTAACCGGAGACCTGAATAAGAGAAGGGGTATTATGAAAGGCATGGATTCAAAAGGTGGTGCTCAAATAATAAAAGGAGATGTTCCTCTTAGTGAATTATTTGGTTATGTAACAGATTTAAGAACGCTTACTTCAGGTCGAGCATCTGCATCTCTTACATTCTCACATTATGATTTCGTACCACAAAATATTGCAGAAGAAGTAATTGCATCCGAAAAAGGAGCTCTCGCTTAAATTTATAAACATGAATCAGAAAATCAGAATTAAGCTCAAATCATACGATCACAATTTGGTCGATAAATCTTCGGAGAAGATTGTAAGAGCGGTAAAGTCTACCGGAGCCGTAGTTAGTGGCCCGATTCCTTTGCCAACTGTAAAGGAGATTTTTACTGTTTTGAGATCGCCTCATGTAAACAAGGAGTCAAGAGAGCAATTTCAGCTTTGCACATATAAAAGACTTGTTGATATTTATTCAACTAGTACTAAAACTGTGGATGCACTAATGAAACTTGAGCTTCCAAGTGGAGTTGAGGTTGAAATAAAAGTATAAAATCATTGCATTTTCAAAAAGGAGAGGTCGGTTGCGAATCGGTCTCTCTTTTTTTTATGATGCCTTTTGAAATATTATTAAAAACGCTAACTTTGCAGTCCTTTTTGCGAAAAAGCCAATGGGCTAGTTAAAAGAATAAAGATAATGTCAGGAATAATTGGGAAAAAAATAGGGATGACAAGCATGTTCGAAGACGGTAAAAACGTTGCTTGTACGATAATAGAGGCCGGTCCTTGCGTGGTCACTCAGGTGCGAACCAAAGAGAAGGATGGCTATGAAGCTATACAACTTGCTTTTGGTGAGCGCAAAGAAAAAAATACACCCAATGCACTACTTGGGCATTTCAAAAAAGCCAAGACTACACCTAAAAGTAAGCTAGCAGAATTTTTACCAGAGAATGAATGGAATTTAGGTGATGAAGTGACCCCTGATAAGGTCTTTGAAGAAGGAGAATTTGTTGATGTTGTTGGTATTTCCAAGGGAAAGGGATTTCAAGGCGTAGTTAAAAGACATGGTTTTGGCGGTGTAGGACAATCTACCCACGGTCAACACAACAGAATGAGGGCACCTGGTTCAATTGGTGGAGCTTCTTATCCGGCCAGAGTTTTTAAAGGTCTTAGAATGGCTGGTCGAATGGGTAATGACAGAACAAAAATTCAAAACCTAAGAGTATTAAAAATAATGCCCGAGAAAAATTTGATGGTCCTCAGTGGATCAATTCCGGGGGCAAATAATTCATTCGTAATTATTGAGAAATAAGATGAAATTACCAATCTACAATATCGAAGGTAAAGAAACAGGTAAACAGGCAGAACTGGCTAAGGAAGTATTTCAGATTGAGCCAAATGAGCATGTAGTCTATCTTGCCGTTAAAAATTATCTGAATAACCAGAGACAAGGAACGGCAAAATCGAAAGAAAGAGCTGAAATTACCGGATCAACTAGAAAACTAAAACGTCAAAAAGGTACAGGTACGGCTCGCCAGGGTAGCATCAAATCACCAATTCTTAAAGGTGGGGGTACTGTATTCGGTCCAAGGCCAAGGAACTATGGTTTTAAGCTTAATAAAAAAGAAAGAATTTTAGCGAGAAAGTCTGTATTGAGCCAAAAAGCAAAAGATAAGGGTATTACAATCCTCGAAGACTTTACTCTCAAGCAACCAAAAACCAAGGATTTTATTACTATCCTTAATAATCTTGGTAAATCAGATTCTAAGTCACTGATAATTACTGAGAAGAGTGATTCAAATCTTTACAAATCATCAAGAAATATTCCTAATACAAAAGTAATCCCCGCATCTGAGGTGACTACTTATACCTTGATGAATTGTAATTCATTGATTTTTACAGAATCAGGTCTTAAGGCGATAGCTGAAAATATTAATTAAGATGAGCGTATTAAAGAAACCTATAGTAACCGAAAAAATGACCGATTTAAACGAGAAAGACAAATACGCTTTCGTCGTTGATAAAAAGGCAAATAAGGTTGAAATAAAGAGAGCAGTAGAGCAAATGTATGGCGTTAATGTTATAAAGGTTAATACCATCCTCGCTTCCAGCAAACCTAAGACAAGATATACTAAATCGCAGATTATTTCAGGAAGAACTCCTTCTTACAAGAAAGCGATCGTCACTGTCGCAGAAGGTGAGATAATTGATTTTTACAGCGAAATCTAATAAGAAATGGCAGTTAAGAAATTAAGACCAAATACACCAGGACAAAGACATAGACTAGCGCCATCTTTTGATGAGCTAACTGACAATAGGAATACGCCTGTTAAATCATTGACCAATGGTAAATTTTCTAAAGGTGGAAGAAATAACCAAGGGAGAATGACTGTCAGAAATGTTGGTGGTGGTCATAAAAGAAAATACAGAGAGATTGATTTCAAAAGGGATAAGTTTGATATTCCGGCAACAGTAAAATCAATCGAATACGATCCAAATAGAACAGCAAGAATTGCATTGTTGAATTATAAGGATGGTGAGAAAAGATATATAATTGCGCCTAACGGTTTGAAAGTTGGAGCGGTCATTCTTTCTGGAGAGCTATGTCCTCCTGAGTTGGGAAATTCATTGCCTTTATCTAAAATTCCTGTAGGTACGATAATTCACAATGTTGAATTAAAACCCGGGAAAGGTGCAAGCATGGCAAGAAGTGCTGGATCTTATGCACAGCTTGTTGCCAGAGAAGGAAAATATGCAACCATTAAATTACCTTCCGGGGAAATGAGGATGGTATTGGTTAATTGTTATGCAACCGTTGGTGTAGTGTCTAATGGTGAGCATATGAATGCGAAAGCTGGAAAAGCAGGACGCAACAGATGGTTAGGTAAAAGACCTCGTACAAGAGGAGTTGCCATGAACCCGGTTGATCACCCAATGGGTGGTGGTGAAGGTAAAGCTTCAGGAGGACATCCGAGATCGAGAAATGGTTTGTATGCTAAAGGTTTAAAAACAAGAAAACCTTCAAAGTACTCTGATAGATTAATAGTTTCTAAAAGAAAATAATTAATGGCAAGATCATTAAAAAAAGGACCCTATATAGATTTCAGGGTAGAGAAGAAAGTTGAAGCAATGAATGAGTCTGGTAAAAAGTCTGTAATTAAGACTTGGTCGAGACGTTCTATGATTTCTCCGGATTTCGTAGGTCATACATTTGCGGTACACAATGGAAATAAATTTATACCGGTGTATGTAACTGAAAACATGGTAGGACATAAAATGGGCGAATTTGCCCCAACCAGAAATTTCAGAGGACATGCAGGTAAAAAAGATAAAGCAAAAAGATAAATGGAGGCAGTAGCAAAATTACGAAACTTCCCTATCGCACCTCGTAAAATGAGGATGATAGCAGACCTTATCAGAGGTCAGAAGGTAAATTATGCCTTAGGTGTTCTTCAGTTTGACTCAAAAGCAGGATCTCCATATATGGAAAAACTTTTGCTTTCTGCTATCTCAAACTGGTCCAACAAATATGAGGATATGGATGTCGAAGAGGCTGATTTATACATCAAAGAAATTTTTGTTGACGGTGCGAGAATGCTTAAAAGAATTCAACCGGCACCTCAGGGAAGAGCTCACAGAATTAGAAAAAGATCCAGTCATATTACTATTAAACTGGAACCTAGTGTAGCTGTAGCGGAAGAGGTGGAAATAGAAGAAGCCGATCAAAAAGAAAAAAAAGAAACTAAGAAATAATGGGACAGAAAGTTAATCCGGTAGCATTTCGATTAGGGCTTGTAAGAGGTTGGGAATCCAACTGGTATGGTGGTAAAAGCTTTGCCAGTAAATTGGTTGAAGATGAGAAAATCCGTGAGTATATTTTAGCCAGAATTCCTAAAGGCGGTATTTCAAAAATAATTATAGAAAGAACGATTAAAAGAATCACGATAACTGTTCACACAGCCAGACCCGGAGTAGTTATTGGTAAAGGTGGAGCGGAAGTTGACAGGCTTAAGGAAGAATTAAAAAAAATCTCAGGTAAGGATGTTCAGATTAACATTTTTGAGATTAAAAGGCCAGAGCTTGATGCCAAATTAGTTGGAGACGGTATAGCACAACAACTAAAAGGAAGAATTTCACATAGAAGAGCGATGAAACAGGCAATTGCATCTGCAATGCGTGTTGGAGCAGAAGGAATTAAAATAAAAGTTGCAGGACGTTTGGGTGGTGCTGAAATGGCAAGAACCGAAATGTATAAAGAAGGTAGAACTCCATTACATACATTAAGAGCTGATATTGATTATGCAGTTTCCGAAGCAGAAACGGTATATGGTAAAATCGGAATTAAAGTATGGATTTTTAAAGGAGAAATCTATGGCAAACGCGATCTTTCTCCAAACGTTGGTATGGGTAGTACTCAAAGCGGCGGAGGTGGTGGAAGACCAGGTAAAAGAGAATCTAAAAGAAGAAAAAAATAAAATCGGTAAAAGATGTTACAACCGAAACGAACCAAGTTTAGAAAAAAGCAGAAAGGCAGAGTTAAAGGTATTGCCGGAAGAGGATTTACATTGGCATTTGGTGCCTTTGGTCTTAAATCCCTTGAACCGGGATTTATCACTAGTCGCCAGATAGAAGCAGCCAGGATATCCATAACCAGATATCTAAAAAGAGAAGGTCAGGTCTGGATTAGAATTTTTCCTGATAAGCCTATAACAAAAAAGCCTGCTGAAGTTCGAATGGGAAAAGGTAAAGGTGCACCAGAATATTGGGTCGCTGTAGTAAAACCTGGAACTATCATGTTTGAAATTGGTGGAGTTGGCCAGGAATTGGCTCAGGAAGCAATGCGTCTTGGCGCTCAAAAGCTTCCGGTTAAAACAAAATTTGTCGTACGTAGAGATCATATACCTCAATAAAGATGGACGCAAAAGATATAAAAGGAATGACAGTAGAAGAGATCAATGAGATGATCGCTGGAGAACAAGGTATGCTTCAAAAGTTGAAATTTTCTCATGCAATTTCTCCTATTGAGAATCCAATGAAAATTCGTCAAACCAGAAGGATTTTGGCCAGACTGAAAACTGAATTACACGCAAGAGAACTTGCTGAAATAAATGGCAATGGAAAGAAATCTTAGAAAAGAAAGAGTAGGTAAAGTAGTAAGCGACAAAATGGAGAAATCCATTGTCGTTGAAGTAGAAAGAAAAATTAAGCACCCGATCTACGGTAAGTTCGTTAAGAAAAGTAAAAAATTTACTGCTCACGATGAGAAAAACGACTGTAAGCCAGGGGATACGGTGCGAATTGCTGAGACTCGGCCTTTGAGCAAAACAAAAAGGTGGAGAATGGTTGAAATTATAGAAAGAGCAAAATAATGGTACAACAAGAGAGTAGATTAGCGGTTGCTGATAATAGCGGAGCAAAAGAAGTGCTCTGCATTCGTGTTTTAGGTGGTACTAAAAAAAGATATGCTTCTGTTGGCGATCAAATAGTTGTTACCGTCAAAAATGCACTTTCCTCAAGTTCAATGAAAAAAGGAACTGTCTCCCGTGCCGTTGTGGTGAGAACCAAAAAAGAAGTTAGAAGATCTGATGGTTCTTATATCAGATTCGAGGAGAATGCTGCGGTTTTAATTACCAATTTGAACGAGCCAAGAGGTACAAGGATTTTTGGACCTGTGGCAAGAGAGTTGAGGGAAAAGCAATTTATGAAAATAGTTTCGTTGGCTCCTGAAGTCGTATAAAGATATTGTAATGACAAAGATTAAGTTAAGAAAAGGAGATAATGTAAAGGTCATTGCCGGTAATGATAAAGGCAAAACCGGGAGAGTTCTTCTTGTTGAAAGAAATAAGAACAGGGTAATTATCGAAGGTGTAAGAATGGTTTCAAAACATACCAAACCTTCTGCTGAAAATCCCAATGGTGGAATTATTGAAAAAGAAGCACCTATTAATATAAGCAATGTAATGTTACTTGATGATGCGGGAAACCCAAGCAGAGTTGGGCGAAAGCTTAACGACAAAGGTAAATTGCAGAGGTATTCAAAAACAACTGGTGAATTTATAAAAGATGAATAGTCCAAGATTATTTAACAAGTATAAAGAGGAGATTGTACCTGTACTGAAGGATAAATTTAAATATACTTCAGCAATGCAAGTACCTAAGCTCAAGAAAATTGCTATCAATAAAGGTATTGGTGAAGGAGTATCTGATAAAAAAGCGCTGGAAGCCGGTGTTGAAGAACTTACCATGATTACTGGTCAAAAAGCAGTAATGACAATTGCCAAAAAGTCCGTTTCTAACTTTAAGTTAAGAGAAGGAATGCCTATTGGAGCAAAAGTTACTTTGAGAGGGGCAAAAATGTATGAGTTCCTTGACCGATTGATGTCTGTATCACTTCCAAGGGTAAGAGACTTTAGAGGAGTGAATGATAAAGGATTTGATGGAAGAGGTAATTATACGCTTGGAATTAAGGAACAAATTATTTTTCCTGAAATAAGCATTGATAAGGTGAATAAAATCAGTGGGATGAATATCACTTTTGTAACATCCGCAGATACTGATGAAGAAAGTTATGAATTACTAAAGGCATTTGGTATGCCTTTTCAAAATAAAAACTAATTATGGCTAGAAAAGCAGTAATTGCCAGAGAGCGAAAAAGACAAAGACTTGTGGAGCGCTATGCCGAAAAGAGGAAGGCTTTAAAAGAAGCTGGGGATTGGCAAGGTCTTGATAAGTTGCCAAAAAATTCAAGTCCGGTTAGGTTGCATAACAGGTGTTTAATTACCGGTAGACCTAAAGGTTATATGAGAAAATTTGGCATTAACAGAGTGACCTTTAGAGAGATGGCTTCGGATGGGAAAATTCCCGGTGTAACAAAAGCCAGCTGGTAATATTTTTAAAATATAATTTTTTATCTTTGCAGCCCGAATTTTTTTGGGGCTGTTAATTTTTTGTTAAAATGGATTCAATTGCAGATTTTTTAACGAGGGTACGAAACGCCATAGGTGCGAATCATAGAATTCTTGAAGTTCCATCTTCTAAAATGAAAGTGGAAATAGCAAAAGTTCTTTTGGAAAACGGTTATATACAGAATTTCAAGGAAGAGGGTGAAGGGTATAAAAAAGTCCTTAAAATGGCTTTAAAGTACAATCCTGTTACTAAAAGATCTGCAATAACAAATATTGAAAGGGTAAGTACTCCTGGTTTAAGACAGTATACAAGTGTTGATAAAATGCCAAGAGTTTTGAACGGACTTGGAATTGCAATTTTATCAACTTCTAAAGGTATTATGACAGACAAGCATGCAGTTCGAGAGAATTTGGGTGGCGAGATTTTATGTCGCGTTTATTAATTAAAGAAGATGTCAAGAATAGGAAATCAACCAATCGTCGTTCCGGAATCAGTGCAGGTAAGCAATACCAATGGACTCGTTGTAGTAAAAGGTCCAAAAGGTGAGCTTAAGCAACAAGTAGATCCGGGAATTACTGTTAAGCAAGAAGGAAATGAACTTCTTGTAAGCAGAGCTACGGAACAAAAACGCCATAAAGCAATGCACGGTTTGTATCGGTCATTGATCAATAATATGGTTGAAGGTGTGGAAAAAGGTTTTAGCACTGAATTGGAATTAGTAGGGGTTGGATTTAGAGCAACGGTTTCCGGGAGTAAAATTGATTTTAGTCTTGGTTATAGTCACAATATACTGTTTGTGCTTCCTCCGGAAGTTAAAGCAGAAGTGACCGCTGAAAAAGGTAAAAATCCTATTCTGAAATTGGAATCTTTTGATAAGCAACTTTTGGGTCAGATTGTGGCTAAAGTGAGAGAGTTGCGGAAAGTTGAGCCATATAAAGGCAAAGGAATAAGATTTAAAGGAGAACAAATAAGAAGAAAAGCTGGAAAAGCAGCTGCTAAATAATTCGTAAGATGAGCGAGATAAAGAAATTAAATCGAAGAAGAAGACTCAGAAAGAGTATTCGATCGAAAATCAGTGGAACTGCTGAGAGACCAAGATTAAGTGTCTACAGAAGTAATAAGCAGATTTACGCTCAAATTATAAATGATAATGAAGGAAAGACATTGGCCTCTTTCACTTCAAGAAGTCTTGACGATAAAGGAAATAAAACAGAAATAGCCAAGAAAGTTGGTCTTGAATTGGCAAAAGTTGCAAAAGAAGCGGGTATTGAATCTGTGGTCTTTGACAGAGGTGGATATTTATTCCACGGAAGAGTAGCAGCTTTAGCAGCTGGAGCAAGAGAAGGTGGCTTAAAATTCTAAATAGAATGATACAAGGAAACGTAAAAGCTGTTAAGGCAAGCGAAATTGAATTAACCGAAAGGGTAGTGGCCATTAAAAGGGTTGCTAAGGTTGTTAAAGGTGGACGTCGATTCAGTTTTGCGGCTATTGTTGTAGTTGGTGATGGAAACGGTGTAGTTGGATATGGACTGGGAAAAGCCAATGAAGTAACTGATGCTATCAGCAAAGGTATTGATGATGCTAAGAAAAGTCTCATAAGAGTTCCTGTAGTTAAAGGAACCATACCTCATGATGTGGAAGCGACATATTCCGGTGGCCATGTATTTATGAAACCTGCTGCTGAAGGTACTGGAGTTATAGCTGGTGGAGCGATGCGTGCAGTATTGGAAAGCGCCGGAGTTAAAGACGTCTTGGCCAAATCGAAAGGGTCATCTAATCCTCATAATGTTGTAAAAGCAACGATTAAGGCGCTTGAAAATATGAGGGATCCTTATACAATTGCGCAAGACAGAGGAATTTCACTTGAAAAAGTATTCAACGGATAAAAAAATGGCTAAAGTTAAAATACAACAGGTAAAAAGTACCATCAACAGGCCTAGCTACCAGAAGAAAACAATCCAGGCATTGGGTCTTGGTAAGATAAATCGTCAGGTTGAAGTTGAGTTAACTCCTCAGATTCAAGGTATGATAAGTAAAGTTCACCACTTAGTAAAAGTTGTAGAATAATGGAATTACACTCTTTAAAACCTGCAAAAGGTTCAACAAAAAATTCAAAGCGAGTTGGTCGCGGTCAGGGATCTGGCAAAGGCGGAACAGCTACGCGTGGTCATAAAGGTGCACAATCAAGATCCGGATACTCAAGAAAAATTGGATTTGAAGGTGGCCAGCAACCATTACAAAGAAGAGTACCAAAATTTGGATTTAGAAATCCAAATAGAGTTGAATACCGCGTGATCAATTTAGACACTTTAAGTGAATTCGCTGAAAAAAATAAATGGAAAGAAGTTACAATTGAGAATTTGATTTCTTCCGGATTGGCAAGTAAAAAAGATAAAGTTAAAATTCTTGGAGATGGAGAACTAGCCAAAGCACTAAATATTAGCGCTCACAAGTTCTCTAAAAAAGCACAGGAATTAATTGAAAAAGCGGGAGGCAAAGTCACAGTCATCTCATGAAGAAATTCATAACTACCATAAGGAACATTTTCTCAATTGAGGAGCTTAGAAATAGAATTATAACAACTCTGGGTCTGTTGCTTATTTTCAGACTTGGTTCATTTGTAGTTCTTCCCGGTGTAAATCCAGATAAATTATCTGGAGAAGCAACCGGAATTTTCGGTTTACTCGATACTTTCCTGGGAGGAGCATTTAGCAACGCGTCTATTTTTGGGTTGGGTATTATGCCTTATATTTCGGCCTCGATTGTATTGCAATTGTTGACTGTTGCTGTTCCTTATTTCCAGAAATTACAAAAAGAAGGAGAATCAGGGCGTAGAAAAATCAATCAAATTACCCGATTGCTTACGATAGCCATAACCTTGTTCCAATCTATAGGATATGTGACAGCAACTATTCCTGCTGAAGCTATTATGGTAGATCAGACATTCTTTACTATTTCCTCAATGATTATTTTAACTGCCGGTACCATTTTTACAATGTGGATCGGTGAGAGAATAACAGAAAAGGGTATAGGTAATGGTATCTCCATGTTAATAATGGTTGGAATCATCTCGAGATTTCCCGGAGCCATTCTGGCTGAAGCTACTACGAAAGGAATGAGCGGTGCGCTTTTATTCATACTTGAAATTTTAGCATTGTTTTTTGTAGTAATGGGTACTGTAATGTTGACCCAGGCTGTAAGAAGGGTGCCGGTTCAATACGCTAAACAGGTATTAGGATCTAAAATATATGGAGGACAACGTCAATTTATTCCTCTAAAAGTTAATTCCAGCGGTGTAATGCCAATTATTTTTGCACAATCTTTAATGTTTTTACCTGCAATGATTGCTCAATTTTGGGCTGAAAGCAATGAAAGCGACATTGCAGTTTATATAGGTACTACATTTTCAGATTTTACATCCTGGCAATACAATTTACTCTTTGCATTCCTGATAATAGCATTTACTTTCTTTTATACAGCTATTACGGTAAATCCAAATCAGATAGCAGATGATATGAAGAGAAATGGTGGTTTCATTCCGGGTATTAAGCCTGGCCGTGACACAAGTAATTTCCTGGATACGATATTAACCAGAGTAACATTTCCAGGATCGGTATTCCTGGCAATTGTAGCCATACTTCCTGCCTTTGCGAGTATTGCAGGAGTAGGTAGAGAGTTTAGCCAGTTTTATGGTGGAACATCTTTATTAATTATGGTTGGTGTGATTTTAGATACCCTTCAGCAAATTGAAAGTTATCTCCTTATGAGACATTATGAGGGAATGATGAAATCAGGAAAGATGAAAGGTAGAACTCAAAACATGGCAGTAGCGTAATGGCAAAACAAGCGTCCATAGAACAAGACGGTACAATTGTAGAAGCATTATCAAATGCTATGTTCAGAGTTGAACTAGAAAATGGTCATCAGGTAGTTGCGCATATTTCAGGGAAAATGAGAATGCACTATATCAAAATATTACCTGGTGATAAAGTTAAATTGGAGATGTCTCCATATGATTTATCAAAAGGAAGAATAGTTTATCGCTATAAATAAAATATTATGAAAGTAAAAGCCTCCGTAAAAAAAAGAAGCGCGGATTGCAAAATTGTAAGAAGAAAAGGGCGCTTGTACGTCATAAATAAAAAGAATCCCAAGTTTAAACAAAGACAAGGTTAATTATGGCCAGAATTCAAGGAGTCGATATTCCGGATAACAAGAGAGGAGTCATTAGTTTGACTTACATCTTTGGTATAGGAAACAGCCGAGCTGCATTAGTACTTGATAAAGCCGGTGTGGATAAAGATAAAAAAGTAGTGGATTGGACAGATGATGAAGCAAAAAACATTCGTGACATCATAGCCAATGAATTTAAAACTGAAGGTGAATTAAAATCTGAAGTTCAACTCAATATTAAAAGATTACTCGACATTGGGTGTTACAGAGGTTTAAGACACAGAAGAGGACTTCCGGTTCGCGGTCAGAGAACTAAAAATAACTGTCGAACGAGAAAAGGTAAAAGAAAGACTGTTGCTAATAAGAAAAAAGCAACCAAATAATATTTAACATGGCTGAAAAGAGAAAAGATAAAGCTAAAAAGCGTGTTGTTGTTGTAGAGCCGATCGGCCAGGTGCATATTAAAGCATCATTTAACAACATCATCATTTCGATAACCAATACCGCAGGTCAGGTGATCTCATGGGCAAGTGCAGGTAAAATGGGATTTAAGGGGTCGAAAAAGAATACGCCATATGCAGCCCAGGTTGCTGCTTCTGAATGTGCCAAGACCGCATATGAGTTAGGTTTGAGAAAAGCTGAGGTTTTTGTTAAAGGACCCGGTGCAGGAAGAGAATCTGCGATAAGAACAGTTCAAAATACAGGAATCGAGATTACTGCAATTAAAGATGTGACTCCATTGCCACATAATGGTTGCAGACCTCCAAAAAGAAGAAGAGTCTAAAAGATATTTAAATGGCAAGATATACAGGACCAAAAGCAAAAATTGCAAGAAGATACGGAGAACCGATTGAGGGAAACACAAAGGCTCTTTCAAAAAAGAACTACCCTCCGGGAATGCATGGCAAAGGTAGAAGACGTAAGCAATCGGAATATGCGATTCAGCTTATGGCGAAGCAAAAAGCAAAATACATCTATGGTGTATTGGAAAAACAATTTGCAAATGCCTTCCACAAAGCAGCCAGAAAAGACGGAATTACCGGTGAAAACCTATTGCAATTATTGGAATCGAGATTGGACAATGTTGTTTACAGGTTGGGAATTGCTCCGACTCGAAGAGGAGGAAGACAACTTGTATCCCACAAACACATTTTGGTAAACAACCACATTGTCAATATTCCTTCTTATTCGGTAAAACCAGGTGATGTTATTTCTGTAAGAGAAAAATCAAAATCACTTGAAGCTGTTACCGAGTCTTTAGGAAGACCACAAAAAAATTATTCCTGGTTAGAATGGGATTCTGTGAATCACTCCGGAAAGTTTGTAAACTTTCCTCAGCGTGATGAGATTCCTGAGAATATCGAGGAACAACTAATAGTTGAATTGTACTCTAAATAATTAAACACAGAGCATTATTATGGCTTTAATATCATTTCAAATGCCCGAAAAGGTGGTAATGGAAAAAAATACAGATTTCCATGGATTATTTGAATTCCGACCACTTGAAAAGGGATATGGTGTAACAATAGGTAACGCATTAAGAAGAATTCTTCTTTCATCTTTAGAAGGATATGCCATTACCGGAATTAGAATTCCTGGTGTATTGCATGAGTTTTCTACTGTGGAAGGCGTTGTCGAAGATGTAAACGAAATTATACTAAACCTTAAAATGGTAAGGTTTAAAAAAGTAGTCGATGAACCGGAAACTAAAATTAAATTGATGGTTTCAGGTAAAACTGAATTAAAAGCAGGTGATTTAAGCGGTGCTACGTCATCTTTTGAAATTTTAAATCCTGAGCAGATTATTTGCCATATGGAAAGCAAAGTAAGTTTGGAATTAGAACTTACCATTGAAAAAGGAAGAGGCTATGTTGCTGCTGATGATAATAAACCGGCTGAACAGGTCGCGGGTTATATCACTACTGATGCTATTTTTACACCTATTAAAAATGTAAAGTACAAAGTAGAAAACACAAGGGTTGAGCAAAAAACAGATTATGAAAAATTAATTTTGGATATCGAAACTGATGGATCGATAAACCCTGAAGATGCTTTACAGGAAGCAGCTAAAATATTGATTTATCATTTCCAGCTTTTCTCTAAGGAAACAATTGCTCTTGATACGGCAAAACCTGAAGAAGAGGAAACAGTAGATGAGGAAATCCTTAAAATGAGAAAGTTATTAAAAACATCTCTTGCAGATCTCGATCTTTCTGTGAGAGCCTATAACTGTCTTAAAGCAGCGAATGTAAAATCACTTGGGGATTTGGCTTCTCTGGAAGTTTCCGATATGATGAAATTTAGAAATTTCGGTAAAAAATCATTGGCTGAACTTGAGCAGTTAATCGCTGACAAAGGTCTTACATTTGGTATGGACCTATCTAAATACAATTTGGACGACGAATAAAAATGAGACACGGCAAAAAATTTAATCATTTAAGTAGAACTACTGCACATAGGAAAGCTATGCTTGCAAATATGGCTTCCTCTTTGATTAAGCATAAAAGAGTATCTACAACTGTTGCTAAGGCAAAGGCATTGAGAAGTTATGTTGAGCCAATTATCAACAAATCCAAAGAGGACACAACTCATTCAAGACGAGTTGTATTTTCTCACTTACAGGATAAAGATACTGTCAAGGAATTATTTGCCGTAGTAGCTGGAAAAGTCGCAGAAAGACCAGGTGGATATACCAGAATCATTAAGGTTGGTAACAGAGCCGGCGATAATGCGGATATGTGCATCATTGAATTAGTCGACTTTAATGATAACTTGTTAAAGGACACTTCTAAATCTTCAGGGAAATCTCGTAGAAGTAGAAGAGGCGGTAAGAAGAAAAGCGATGCAGTTCAGGATGAGAATACGGAGAAAGTTGAGGCTAAAAAAGAAACTTCTGAAGTTAAAGAAGTAAAAACTGAAGCTAAAGTTTCAGAGAAAGCTGAGCCAAAAGCAGAAGTAAAACCTGAATCAAAAGAAGAAGCCAAAGCTCCAACAGAACCTGAAGCAAAGACCGATGATAAGGCAAAAGAAGAAAAAGTAGATTCAAAAATAGAATCTAAGCCTGATGCGGATGACAAAGCTGAAGCAAAGTCTGAATCTAAGGAAGAATCAAAAAAGGAAGACAATTCTCCAAGTGATTCCAAAGATGAAAGTGATAAAAAATAATATATCATAAATCATAAAAACTTTAAGGGATATTCAATGAATATCCCTTTTTTTGTGTCAAAAATATTATGACCGGAAAGGATAATCAGAAAGCAGTACTAATTCTTCAGGATGGGACCATTATGGAAGGAATTGGTATTGGGAAAAAGGGCACCACAGCTGGGGAAATATGTTTTAACACCGGAATGACCGGTTATCAGGAAATTTATACAGACCCCTCTTATTTTGGTCAAATAATTATTAATACTACAGCGCATATTGGGAATTATGGTGCTCATAAAGATGAAGTTGAGTCTGATTCAATAAAATTTGCCGGATTGATATGCAATGAGTTTTCAGAAATAAAATCAAGACAAAGTACAGATATAGATCTTGATGGATATTTAAGTGATTCGGGCATAGTGGGTATAGCGAATGTAGATACAAGGGGCCTTGTAAGACATATTCGCTCAAAAGGAGCAATGAATTGTATCATTTCTTCCGAAAACCTGGCTTTAGAAAACTTAAAAAAGCAGCTTAAAGAAGTGCCCTCCATGGAAGGTTTGGAATTATCTTCCAAAGTCTCCACAGAAAGTACTTACGAATTGGGAAACCAAAAAGCCAAATACCGGGTGGCTGTTTTAGATCTGGGTATAAAAACAAATATTCTAAGGCAGTTAGCCGAGCGAGACTGTTATTTAAAAGTTTTTCCATTTAATACATCTATTGAAGAAATGGAAAGCTTTAATCCTCATGGTTATTTTATTTCGAATGGTCCGGGCGATCCTGCCAGCACAAAATACGCTGTGGAAATAGTCAAATTAATACTGAAAAAAGAAAAACCTCTATTTGGAATTTGTTTAGGACATCAAATTCTGGCTTTGGCAAATGGATTAGAAACATTTAAAATGCATCACGGTCATAGAGGTTTAAATCACCCTGTAAAAAATTTAAATACAGGAAAATCTGAGATTACAAGTCAAAATCACGGATTTAATGTTGCACCATTTGATGAAAAAAAATTTCCGGATGTTCAAGTCACACATATAAATTTGAACGACCAAACTATAGAAGGAATCAGAATAAAAAATAAACCGGCCTTTTCAGTTCAATACCACCCTGAATCATCTCCTGGTCCCCATGATTCAAGATATTTATTTGATGATTTTATTCAATTAATGAAAAACTAAAAAAAATGAGCATAATAGAAAGTGTTTTTGCAAGACAAATTTTTGATTCAAGAGGTAACCCAACCGTGGAAGTGGATGTAATGACCTCGAGTGGATTTATGGGAAGAGCTGCCGTGCCTTCTGGTGCTTCCACAGGAGTACATGAAGCTGTTGAACTAAGGGATGGAGGTAAGGAGTACATGGGAAAAGGAGTCCTAAAGGCTGTAGAAAATGTCAATGCTGATATTGCTCAGGAATTGGTAGGACAATACATATTTGATCAGACTTTGATTGATCAAATAATGATAAGTCTTGACGGGACAGAAAACAAAAGTAAACTAGGTGCCAATGCTATTCTCGGAGTATCCCTGGCCTCGGCAAAAGCAGCAGCGCTCGAAGCGGGTTTGCCATTATTTAGATATATAGGGGGGGTAAATGGCAATATATTACCCGTGCCAATGATGAATATTCTCAACGGAGGCAGTCATGCCGATAATTCTATCGATTTCCAGGAATTTATGATAATGCCCATTGGTGCTGAAACTTTTACTCATGCAATGAGAATGGGCTCTGAAATATTTCACAATTTAAAAAGTGTGCTTAAAGCAGCGGGTTTATCAACCAATGTAGGAGATGAAGGTGGTTTTGCACCAAATATAAAAAGTAATGAAGAGGCCATTGAAGTTGTATTAAAGGCAATCGAAAAAGCTGGATTTAAACCGGGGGATGATGTAATGATTGCTATGGATGCGGCCAGTTCTGAATTTTATGATGATGAAAATGGTGTATATCATTTTAAAAAATCCGATGGAAGAAAGCTGAATTCAGATGAGATGGCGGAATACTGGGATTCCTGGATAAATAAGTATCCGATTGCATCAATCGAAGATGGAATGGCAGAAGATGACTGGGATGGATGGAAAAAACATACAGCTTTATCGGGCAACAAAATACAGCTTGTTGGGGATGATCTTTTCGTAACCAATGTAAAAAGATTACAAAAGGGCATTGATTCTAATATAGGTAACTCAATTCTAATTAAAGTAAACCAAATTGGGACCTTAACAGAGACAATTAATGCCATTAATCTTGCTCATAAAAACAAGTACAAATGTGTTATGTCACACAGATCCGGTGAGACTGAAGACAATACAATTGCAGATTTGGCAGTTGCATTGAATACCGGACAAATCAAGACTGGTTCGGCATCAAGATCGGATAGAATGGCAAAATACAATCAACTTCTACGTATAGAAGAAGACCTTGGTGATACAGCCATATTTCCGGGTAAAAATTATTGATTTTAAGAAACTCCTTCATTTTCGAAGGAGTTTTTTTTATTTTAGCTAAAACAAAGTTACATGCTCGACAAAATTCCCCCGATATTTAAGAATTTTTATTTTCTTGCATCTGCTGCATTTATAGTTTGGATGAGCTTTTTTGACTCTAATGATTTCTTTACTTTATACGGTCTGAATAAGAAAATTAGTGATCTTGAATCAGATAAGAATTACTACATAGAAAAAATTGATGAGGTCAAAAAGGATAGGGAAGAGCTACTTAGTGATTCTGAACTTCTTGAAAGATTTGCAAGAGAACGATATCTCATGAAAAAAGAATCCGAGGATCTTTATGTAATAATTCCCGAAAATTAATCAGGGAAGGCTACTTTGCTTTTTGCTGAAATCCCTTTTAAATCCTCAATAACTTTATATAATAAAGGAATTCCTTTTTCTTTCCTCTCTTTTTCCAAAGCAATTTCGGGTTCTCCGGGTATAATTACTTCCTGATTTTCATTGATACGCGAAGAATTTTTAAAAGTTCTAATCCAATTATCCATGTGATTTTTGAACTCATCAGGTGCCCTAAATGCGTCAATTCTCATTGCACCAAAAAAATGTCCAATGCCTTTTCCAACAGGATTATCGGGTACTGGAAGGAAGCTTACAAAAGGAGGCACCCAAGGCCCGTAATTTGCCCCTGATAAAACTGCAGAAAAAATATCAACTATGGCTCCCAAAGCATATCCCTTATGACTGCCGTGTATTCTATCTCCTCCCAGCGGCAACATAGCACCTCCGTTTTTCAATTCATTGGGATCGATCGAAGGATTCCCGTCTTTGTCTTGCATCCATCCTTCTGGAGCATTTATTTTTTTTCTTTGTAATATTTCAAGCTTGCCATTTGCTGCAGTTGTTGTAGCCATATCCGCAACAAAGGCATTCTCCTTATTGGCGGGAATAACGACGCAGATGGGATTGGTCCCCAACAATCGGTCTTTTGAAAACGTCGGAGATACCAAGGCACTTGCATTAGTAAGGGCGATTCCAATCATGTCCTCTTTTAATGCTCTCATTGCGTGATAGGCAGCGATACCAAAATGATTTGAATTTTGTACGGAAACCCAACCCGTACCTACATCTTTTGCCTTTTTAATAGCTATATCCATCGCAAATGGTGATGAAACCAATCCCAATGCTCTGTCTGCATCTATACTTGCAGTGCTGGGTGTTTCCCAAATAGTTTTAATTTCCGGTTTGGTATTAATGCGATTGCTTTCCCAAAGTCGAAAATAACCTGAGAGTCTTGCCACTCCATGAGAGTCAACGCCGCGAAGATCCGCTGAAATTAAGACATCAGAAGATAGTTCAGCATCATTTTCTGAACAGCCCATGTATAAAAACACTTCTTTACAGAATTGCTTTAATTCACCATCTTTAAATAGCTTTTCCATTTGCCTTAATTAATTGAATTTCTTCATAAATCAATCCCTCTTTAAGTGAATTTGAGGATACATAGAATCCAACAACCGGAAGTATTTTTAATACAAAATCGACCAATAAACTGGCGGTTACTATCATTTCTGCTCTATCGCGAACCATGCCCTTTATTTTGAGCCTCTGACTTAAATTTGAATTGATAAATGTGTGATTAATTTTTAAAAAATCTGAATTCTTTAGGAAATTATCTCTTGTTTTTTCGGTTTGTCTGCTAATGCTTAGTAGTGTATCAAATGTGCCGGAACTACCTATTAGAATTTGAGGCTGGTAATTTTGAATGGCGATTTTTAATGGTTTGAGGATAGTTTCAAGATACTCAAAAAGTGCCTTGATGTTATTATTATTTATCGGGTCCTCGGAATGATATTGATCTTTTAGCCTTTGCGCTCCAATTTCAAAACTCTGTGACCATTTTATTTTGTCCTGATCTGCAATGATAAATTCCACACTGCCACCTCCAATATCCATCGTCAATGAAACCTGAGAATCTGGTATTTTTGAATCAAGTAAAATTCCTTTAAAAATTAATTCAGCCTCTCTCTCTCCTCCTATTATTTCAACATTCCAGTTCCAATCTTTCATCTGGTCTACAAGCTCATGTTTGTTGTTGGCATTTCGCAATGCGCTTGTGCCTACAGCCAAAACTTCCTTTACTTCGTAGAATTCAATTTTTTCCTGAAAATACATTAAAGCTATTTTCGCTCTTTGAATTGCTTTGGCTGTAAGGATATTTTTTGAAATTCCTTCACCGATTTTAACAAAGATTTTATGGTAATAGATTTCATTGAAACCGGTGTCCTCGAATGACACGATTTTACAATGAAATGTATTAGTCCCCAGATCTATAAATGCCTTCAAGCGTTTAATTATATTAAGTTAAAATAAGGATTAATAATTGTTCGTACTTTTCAAATTGCAATATTAGCATGCTATATTTGGCATCCCAAAATCATGAGGAATGACTAAGAAATTATCTGAATTACAAATTAAAAGATTTGAAAGGTTAAAAGAGAAGAATGAAGAGGCTTTACTTGGAGGTGGAGAGAAAAGAATTGAATCTCAACACAAGAAAGGTAAATTAACGGCAAGAGAGAGAATTGAGCTTCTATTGGACAAAGAAAGTTTTCAGGAGATTGGAAAATTCGTCACCCATAGGAGTAAGGATTTTGGGCTTGACAAACAACATTTCCTCGGCGACGGGGTAATTACAGGTTATGGGAATATCTCAGGCCGGTTGGTTTATGTATTTGCACAGGATTTCACGGTATTCGGTGGTTCACTTTCAGAAGCACACGCTGAAAAGATTGTTCGGATCATGGACCTTGCAATGAAAAATGGAGCACCATTAATAGGTTTAAATGATTCTGGAGGAGCACGTATTCAGGAAGGTGTTGTTTCATTGGGTGGCTATGCAGATATTTTTTATAGAAATACTTTGGCTTCAGGAGTGGTACCGCAAATTTCTGCCGTCATGGGCCCTTGTGCAGGAGGTGCAGTATATTCACCTGCAATTACAGATTTCATTTTGATGGTTGAGGAAACATCGTATATGTTCGTAACAGGTCCTCATGTTGTTAAAACAGTGACCGGTGAGAATGTGAGTTCCGAGGATTTGGGAGGTGCAAGCGCACATGCGGTAAAAAGTGGTGTCACTCATGTTTCTTGCGAAAATGAAAAAGTTTGTATTGAAAATATCAAAACACTATTGTCTTATATTCCTCAAAATTGTGAGGAAGATGCTCCTATTTATCCCTATGAAGCTCAGGACGAATCACGCCCCGATTTAGATTCGATAATTCCAGAAAGCACATCTCAACCCTATGATATGAGAGATGTTGTAAATGGAATTGTAGATAAAGATTCATTCTTTGAAATTCATAAGGATTATGCTGAAAACATGGTGGTTGGATTTGCCAGGCTAGGAGGTAGAAGCATCGGTGTAGTTGGCAACCAACCTGCAGTGCTTGCAGGTGTCCTGGATATTAATTCAAGTAAAAAAGCGGCGAGATTTGTACGCTTTTGTGATTGTTTTAACGTACCCTTATTGGTAATGGTGGATGTTCCAGGCTTTCTTCCCGGCACAGATCAGGAATGGAATGGAATAATCTCAAATGGTGCTAAATTGCTTTATGCCTTTAGCGAAGCAACTGTTCCAAGAATTACCGTCATTACCAGAAAAGCATATGGAGGGGCTTATGATGTGATGAATTCAAAACACATTGGTGCAGACATGAATTTTGCGTGGCCAAGTGCTGAAATTGCAGTAATGGGTGCAAAGGGTGCTGCTGAAATAATATTCAGAAAAGAAATTGCTGAATCAGAATCCCCTGAAGAAAAATTGAAGGAAAAAGAAAAAGAATATACCGATAAATTTGCACACCCTTATCGAGCTGCTGCCAGAGGATATATTGATGAGGTTATTCTACCAAGAAATACAAGAATTAAGCTTTTACAGGCTTTTAAAATGGCTGAAAACAAAGTGGACAAGATTCCAAAAAAGAAACATGGAAATCTTCCATTATAAATTTCGATTACTAATTTAAACTAAAAGATTACTATGAAGGGAATGCGCAAAGAGAGCTTTGAATTTCTCAAAAAATATTTAAATAATGCTTCACCAACCGGTTTTGAATCACCGGGACAACAATTATGGCTCGATTACATCAAGCCCTATGTCGATGAATATTTTTGTGACACATACGGTACAGCTGTTGGGGTAGTAAAACCGGGACAGGATTACAAAGTTGTAATAGAAGCACATGCCGATGAAATTTCATGGTTTGTTAGTCACATTACTAAAGAAGGATATATTTATGTAAAGAGAAATGGCGGTTCGGATCATCAGATTGCCCCTTCTATGCGTGTAAACATTCATACAAAAAAAGGACTAGTAAAGGGCGTGTTTGGCTGGCCTGCGATTCACGTTAGAAACAGAGAAAAAGAACAGGCGCCATCTTTAAAAAATATAATTGTTGATATTGGTGCAGAATCAATGGAAGAAGTTGAAAAAATGGGTGTTCATGTGGGTTGTGTCATTACATTTCAAGATGAGATGACCGTTCTCAATGATAAATTCATTGTGGGAAGAGCCCTCGATAACAGGGCAGGAGGTTTTATGATTGCTGAGGTTGCAAGACTTCTTAAAGAGAAAAATGTAAAATTACCGTTTTCACTCTATATAGTTAATTCAGTCCAGGAAGAAATTGGATTGCGAGGTGCTGAAATGATAGCAGCCAGGATTAAACCGAATCTCGCCATTATCACTGACGTTACACATGACACTGATAGCCCTCTTTATGATAAGATAGAACAGGGAGATATTTCATGTGCAAAAGGACCGGTGGTTTCTTATGGTCCGGCTGTCCATAATAATGTACTCAATCAAATAATTGAAACAGCTGAGAAAAAGAAAATTCCATTTCAGCGATTGGCGGCATCGCGATCAACCGGAACTGACACCGATGCTTTTGCTTATTCCAACGAAGGTGTGGCCTCAGCGCTTATATCCTTACCTTTAAAATACATGCATACTACGGTTGAAACTGTTCATAAGGATGATGTCGAAAATGTCATTCAATTAATTTTAGAGTCTTTAAAATCAGTTAAAAAGGGTCAGGATTTCAGCTACATCAAGTAAAATAATAAAGGATCAAATGGGTAGGGAAATTGAAATTTCCTCACCTATAGAAAGGGTAATATCACTGGTGCCTAGCCAGACCGAGCTACTCTTTGATCTTGGATTGGCTTCAAAAATCGTAGGAAGGACCAGGTTTTGTATTCATCCAAAGCAGTCGGTTTCTAGAATTCCCATCATAGGAGGGTCTAAGAATTTTAACCTCGAAAAAATCAGAAGTTTAAAACCTGATTTAATAATTGGTAACAAGGAAGAAAATAAAAAAGACTTGATTCTGGAGCTTGAAAAATCTTACCCAGTATGGTTAAGTAATGTTCTCACATTTGAAGATTCCCTGGTCATGATAAAATCAGTTTCGCAATTATTTGAAAAGTGTAGTAAAGGAAATGATTTAATTAATAGAATAATTTTCCAATTCAACAGCATTCCTGACTTTAATGGACATACTGTTCTTTATCTTATATGGTCAAAACCTTACATGGGTGTTGGAACCAATACTTTTATTAACTCAATTTTAGAAAAATTAGGTTTAAAAAATGTTTTACAGGGAATACAACGTTATCCGCAACTCACTGATAAACAAATTAATAGGCTCAAACCAGATTTTGTATTTCTGTCTTCAGAACCATTTCCGTTTAAAGCAAAACACAAAGAAAAAATAAAGGAATTGACACCAAATTCAAGCATTAATTTCGTGAATGGTGAAATGTTTTCATGGTATGGAAGCAGATTGTTACAAGCTCCAAACTACTTTAAATTGTTGTTTAAAAGCATAAATGAATAGGATTCTTAAATTTGATTTACTATAACTAAAAAATCAAGATTATGATTACTATTACAAAGCACATTGACAAATTTATTTACAGAATCAACAGTAATTTTTTAGCTCGAATTGTATATCCGGCATTATTGTTTGGATTTCTTGTTTTGAGCATTGGAATAATGTCTCAATAGCTCTGCGCTAAACCAAGAAATGTGAGTTGATCCCAGAAACCGGGGAAAGACTTATTTACAACTTCCGGATTATCTATCTGTAATTTTGTGTGAATTGCCAATACTGAAAAAGCCATTGCAATTCTGTGATCATTGTACGTGTTCAAAATAATAGATTTAGGGATATTTAGTCCGGATGTTCTCAATTGCCAAAAATTACCTGACTTGTTAAAATTAACATTGATTTTTCTCAATTCTAGCTTAAGGGATTCTATTCTATCGCTTTCCTTTAATACCAGGTTTTCAATTCCTTTAACTTTTATATCTATTTTATTTAATGCGTAGGCAACAATAACAGTTAGGCTTAGATCCAGATTATCTTTAAAATCAAATATTAGCTTAGGATTTGTTTTTGGTTTCGCTTTTCTAAGAGTAATTCCCTCTTTGTTCTCTTCAGCGCTGATACCCAATGGTTTAAAATATTCAATAATTTTTGTGTCTCTTTGAATTGACTTAAGGGTTAATTCTTTTAAAAAAATGTTTTCCCAGGAACCGCATGCCATCATTGAAAAGAAATAAGAAGCACTTGACCAGTCTTTTTCTATCTCAATACATATTTTCTTTTCACTGAGATCCTGCTCGGGTATTTTTACAAAATCATCACCTAATTCAAATTCAATTTCTGCTTTCTTAAAAAGTTCTGCTGTCATTTCTATATAAGAATAGGATGGCATAAAACGTGGAAAAGATAAATGAATGCCGTTTTTAACAACAGGGGCAATCAACATTAATGCTGATATAAATTGGCTACTGCTGGTATCATGAATTTTCAATTCTGAATATGTTCTTAGCCTATTTTTTGGAGGCTTAATTTTTAAAGGGGGAAATCCATTCTTTTCGAGGTAAAGTATTTCAGCACCCATATTTTGCAATACTTCGACTAAAGCTTTCACAGGTCTCAATTTCATTCTGGAAGTTCCGCTTATCGTAATTTCATGATCACTTAAAGAAGCAAGCGCCACTAAAAACCGGTAAGTTGTACCGGCATCTTTAGCATCCAAAAAGGTTGAATTTATATTTTTTATACAACTAATAAGTGTATGGGTATCAGAGGAATCGCTGTATTTTTTGGAATAAATACTCCCCAATGATATAGCCTCAAGAATTAGTACCCTGTTACTAATACTTTTTGACAGGGGCAAACTAATACCAATATCATTTTTGAAATTGCCCGAATGTTGAAGCCAAAATTGGCTTTTCATTTAAATACTTTGATTGATATCGAATTGCTCGAGGTAATCGGCGACCCTCCTAACAAACATTCCTCCAAGAGAACCATCCACGACTCTATGATCATAAGAATGGGAAAGAAACATCATATGCCTGATACCAATAAGGTCTCCTTGCTCTGTTTCAATAACTGCCGGTTTTTTCTTTATTGAGCCCACTGCCATGATTGCAACCTGAGGTTGAACAATTATTGGTGTACCCATAACATTTCCAAAGGAACCAACATTTGAAATGGTATATGTACCGTCTGAAAGGTCATCAGGATTAAGTTTGTTTATTCTTGCTCTTTCGGCCAAATCATTGACTTTGAGTGCAATCCCTTTTAGATTTAGTTGATCGGCATTTTTAATCACAGGGACAATTAAATTGCCATCCCTCAATGCTACAGCCATACCGATATTTATGTTATTCTTCCTAATTATTTTATGACCGTCAACTGAAATGTTGATCATAGGGAAATCTTTAATTGCTTTAACGATGGCCTCTACAAAAATTGGTGTGAAAGTTAATTTTTGACCTTCTTTCTTTTCAAATTGAGCTTTATTTTTGTTTCTCCAATTAACAATATTCGTGACATCTGCTTCAACAAAAGAGGTTACATGCGGTGAGGTTCTTTTCGATTCCAACATCCTATCTGCAATCATCTTACGCATACGATCCATTTCAATGATCTCATTTTGACCATTCATGCTATGAGCACCTGCAGTTTGACCTGATGCAACCTTTGCAACGATTTTACCTGTTTTCCTGACATCTAGATAAGCCAGAATGTCTTTTTTGCTTACACGGCCTTCTTTTCCTGTTCCTGGTACTGTTTCCAGCTCATCCATGCTGATGTTTTCCTCCTTGGCAATACTCATGACCAGAGGAGAATAAAATCGGCCTGATTGAGGCTTTTCTAATGGCTTTATGATAGTTTCAGTTTGCTTTTGCATTTCCTCAATGCCTTGCTTCACTTCTGAAGGTATGTCAACTTTGGATTTTGGCCCAGGATCTTTTATTTCAGATTCCTCAATTACTGCTTCAGTTTCGATAATAGCTATTGGATTACCTACAGGAACAACATCTCCGTCTTTGGCCAATATTTTTGCCAATTTACCAGCATGCGTTGCCGGTACTTCTGTATCAACCTTATCAGTGGCAACCTCTAATACGGATTCGTCTTGCTCAATAGTATCGCCTTCTTTTTTGAGCCAGGACAATACCGTCGCCTCCATAATACTTTCTCCCATTTTGGGCATTACCATTTCTACCTGTGCCATTAGAATTATTATTTATCTCGCAAAAATAAAATATCTAAACGTGAATATTAAATCCAATTCATTAATCTCTTCCTAAGCAAATTGAGCACCGAAAGTGTGCTCAATTCAATATTCATTTCTCTATTGAGTCCAATTTGAAGTTTTTTGGCTATTGTACCCTTTTTGTCAGATAAAGCAATCCAAACTGTACCAACTGGTTTCTCTTTAGTACCTCCATCAGGACCTGCAATTCCACTTGTCGATAATCCAATATCGGTATTAAATTTAAGTCTTATATTCTCCGCCATTTGTTTTACAACCACCTCACTTACAGCTCCTTGCTCTTCAAGATCTTTAAAATTTACATTAAGTTCTGAAATTTTTATATCATTGGAATACGCAATTACTGATCCGATAAAGTAGGCAGAACTTCCTGAAACAGATGTTATTTTTGAAGCCACCTGGCCTCCTGTGCAACTTTCGGCTGTAGCTACAGTAAGTTTAGCTGAAGCTAATTTTTTCCCAATTATTTCTTCTATTTCATCATTTTCATAGCCAAATATGAATTTTGGTATATAATTATTGAGTTTATCTGACCAATTATTAAGTTCGGTTTCGAGCATTGATTCATTATTTCCAATGCCTGACAATCTTAATCTTACCTGACCTAAACGCGGCAGATAAGCTAATTTTATATGTTCAGGTAAGGAATGTTCCCAATCGGAAATCAAAGACATCATATCAGATTCCCCAATACCTACGGTTTTGATTGTTTTATGTTTAATAATTGGCGTTTTAAAAAATTTTCTAAGTCGCGGAATGACGTCATTTTTTACCAGTTTTTTCATTTCCAGAGGTATTCCGGGCATTGAAACCAGTATTTTTCCTTCATTTTCAAACCACATCCCCGGAGCGGTTCCAAAATAATTCATAAGAGGAGTGCAATTTGAAGGAATATCAGCCTGTCCCAAATTAAAATCGTTCATTTTCCGTCCTCTTTTTTCAAACAAGGACTTAACATGACTTAATATATCTTCATTTCTTTGCAATTCGACATTAAAGAATTTAGCAATTGTTTTTTTGGTAATGTCGTCTTTGGTGGGCCCCAGGCCACCAGTCATCAAAATTAGATTTGATCTTTTAAATGCATCTTCCAGTTCGTTGAGAATAGCTTTTTCCTCGTCTCGAATGCTGGTCTTCCTGTTTACTTTAATTCCTATTAAATCAAGTTCTGAACTAATCCATTGTGAATTGGTATCTATTATTTGACCGATAAGAATTTCATCGCCTATAGTAATTATTTCGGCATTTACCTCTTTCATGGATTATTAAAATATTGCTTAGTATTATTTATACATCAAGCGCATTTGTATACCTCTTGTTTTCTCTATTTACGATACTTTACTTAGAAATTCGTAAAAAATCATATCAGCCGCTCTGAATGAGGAAATTTCGCCTTTGCTTATTTTACTTTTCATTCTTTTCACATTATCCTGAATACCTTTTGTTTTCATTAAGTGATGATTAAGTAAAAAATGAAGTTCAGTTTCAAACCAATTTATCAATTGACCTGATCGGTTTCTTTCAAAATGATTTGATTTTTTACTTAAGGATTCAAATTTCAATAATTTTTGCCAGATTTCTTCCATTCCCACGTTTTCCAGAGCAGAGACAGTCAAAACTTCAGTTATCCAGTTCTCAAATTTTCTTGGAAACATTTGTACTGCTCTTTTATATTCCATTTGCGCTTCCATAGATTTTTTAATGTTGTCGCCATCGCATTTGTTTATTGCAATAATGTCAGCACTTTCCATTATTCCTTTTTTTATGCCTTGCAATTCGTCTCCGGCACCCGAAAGCATTAGTAATAAAAAAACATCTACCATTTCACTAACTGCAGTTTCAGACTGACCGACACCAACGGTTTCAACTAAAACGATATTATAACCGGCGGCTTCGCATAGAAGCATGGCTTCTCTTGTTTTGCCGGCAACGCCACCCAGAGAGATTCCAGCAGGTGAGGGGCGTATATAGGCATTATCTGCAACGGCTAATTTAGGCATCCTGGTTTTGTCTCCGAGAATACTTCCGCCACTTTGTTTGCTGCTTGGATCGATAGTCAAAACAGCTACTTTATGGCCCAAATTGATTAGATATGCTCCAAATGACTCAATAAATGTGCTTTTCCCTACACCCGGAACACCAGTTATTCCAATTCTTAAGGATTTACCTGTATCCGGTAATAATTTTTCAATAATATCATGGATATACCTTCTGTGTTCTTCCTTTTGACTTTCAGCAAGTGTTATGGCACGACTTAATAAAACCCGCTCAGAATTTTTAATTCCTTTTATTAGTTCTTTTTTTGAATATTTTATCAATGTTTATATCTAAGAATTGTTGTGAATTTAAATATTATCAAAGAATTGTAATTTTAGCCTTTAGCTTTTGAAATGAGAAAAAGAATTTTACTTGATTCGATTTTTGGGACAACCTTTATTTTTTTTCTGATTGGGGTTGTATTTCAATTTTCTGCATTTGGCATTTTTGATGTACTGGATCCCATTGGGGATGCATTAAAAGATGTAGAAACCACAGACATAGTTTTTTCTCAATTTCGAGGCGAAACCAATGCAGATGACAATATTGTTTTGGTAAATATAGGTTTGTTGCCGCGAGCCGGAATTGCAGAACAAATTAATATTATAAATAAGTATAAACCCAAAGTGATCGGGCTTGATTGTTTTTTTGCTGAACCCAAAGATCCGATAGGAGATAGCCTCCTAGCTGCCGCTATATCAAATACTGAAAATATCGTATTGGCGAGTAAACTTGCTGAATGTGGCGAAGGGAAAGGGGAGTGCGATACCTTAATCGGTTCAAATCCCTTTTTTACTCAATATGCATCTTCGCTTGGCTTTGCAAATCTGATAAGTGATGCTAAAAGTCAGGATCAGTTTAAAACCAACCGAACATTTACGTCAAATGAAAAAGTAAAAGGCGAGGTTCAAAATGCTTTTTCAGTTGAATTGGCGAATTATTATGAACCGGAAAAAGTAAAAAAGCTATTAAGTCGGAATAACAATTATGAAGTTATCAATTATAGAGGTTATGGAAGGTTAGGTGGAAAATTTTTCTCTTTGGACGTTTCAGACGTGTTTATGGAGAATTTTGATCCCAGCATAATTAAAGATAAAATTGTCATATTTGGTTTTTTGGGGAATGATTTTGAAGATCATTCATGGGAGGATAAATATTATACACCATTAAATGAAAATTATGCCGGAAGAACAAACCCGGATATGTTTGGTGTAACTATTCATGCAAATATAATCGCTATGATTCTCAACGAGGATTATATAAATGTAATGAGTGAATGGCAAAGTATATTAGCTGGTATCTTTTTATGCTTTATCAACGTATACTTATTTACTATTATTTATATGAAAAAGCAATTATGGTATGATGGATTGACTAAATTGATTCAAATTGTTGAAGTTATCCTTATACTGTTTTTGATTATCGTAATTTTTCATGAATTTCAATACAAGCTAAATATCACGCTTGGAATTGTTGCTGTATTGCTTGCCGGAGATGCTTTGGAGGTATATCAGGGGGTAATTAAAAATTTATATGGAAGTATTGAAAGTACTATCTTTAAAAAAAGTAAGTAAAATGAGACAATTAGTTTTTATCGCTTTCTTTCTGGTTTTTTCACTGGAATCATTTGCTCAAAGTTTTGAATTCAGAGTTCTTGCCAATCGCGGTGATAATACTGTAAAAACCAAAGGAACCTCGGAATGGAAACCAATTCGTACCGGAAGCACTCTTTTTGCAGGATCTGAAATAAAATTATCTGAAGGAGGATATATAGGAATGATGCACAAATCAGGAAAGACTATGGAAATTAAAACTCCGCAGGTTCACGATATTGATGCATTATCAAAAAATGTTTTAACCAAGGGTTCATCTGTAGCTAGTCAGTACGGAGAATTTTTAATCGCAAAAATGAGCACATCCGATGATAGTGATGTAAGTGCTTCCAAGCTCAATAATTTAAATGTTACGGGAGCAGTCTCAAGAGCTGCGGGAGATGATGCTGATATTCAAATGTTTATTCCTAAAACTTCAAGAGTATTGAATTTTGATGATGCAATTATAAAATGGAAATCCATTGATGATGTAAGTACATATAAGCTTGAGATTCAAAATTTATATAGCGAAACTGTTGCGAGAAAAGAAACGGAGTCTAACTGGTATGACCTTTCCAAACTGCAAATAAACCTTGCAGAAGAAGGGGGACTTTTTCTCATGGTAACAGGCTCCGGGATGGAAGAAGTCAATTCTCAACCATATGCCATAGAAATGTTAACAGGTGCAGAAAAAGAAAAAGTTGAACAAAATTTAAATAAGTTAAAAACTGAGATTCAAAACGAGGAACACTCCCTTCAAAAACTAATTTTAGCAATGTTTTATGAAGAGAATAAGCTCTATCTTCATGCATTTTCTTGTTATAACGAAATTTTAACTGAGTATCCCAATGAGGATTTTTATAAATCTATCTACCTAGATTTCGTAGAAAGAAATAAAAATAACTTCTAGATACTCAATATAGTATTTAATCTCAGCAGTTCTGGGTTGATGGGTTTGCTCTTATTTATGGCATCATCGAAATTCGTATAAACAAGTTTATTGTTAACTACGCCAGCCATCACATTTGTTTTGCCGCTAATTAAGCCTTCAAGAGCTCCAAGACCAAGTCTGCTCGCTAAAACCCTGTCTGCCGCAGTTGGCGTACCTCCTCTTTGAACATGACCAAGGTTAGTCACTCTAAAATCAAACTTGGGCATGACATTTTTAACTTTTTCAGCAACGTCATTAGCATTTCCCAATTCGTCACCCTCGGCTACGACTATTATCGATGAGGACTTTTTTTTGTCCCAACTCTTTTGAAGTGTATTTTTAACATCTTCAATACTGGTTTCAGTTTCTGGTACTAATATAAGTTCAGCCCCACCTCCTATACCAGTATATATTGCAATGTATCCTGAATCTCTACCCATAACCTCAATAAAGAAAACACGATCATGCGAACTGGCCGTGTCTCTAATTTTATCAATGGCATCCAGAGCAGTGTTTACCGCTGTATCATAACCGATTGTGTAATCCGTGCCATAAAGGTCGTTATCAATAGTTCCCGGTGCTCCGACGGTCGGAATCCCGTATTCTTCGTGAAATATTTTTGCACCTGTAAATGTTCCATTACCACCAATTGCAATTAAGCCCTCGATTTCGTGTTTTTTTAAGTTTTCATAGGCCTTTTGCCTGCCTTCTTTTGTCATGAATTCCATGGATCGTGCAGACTTTAAAATTGTTCCGCCGGTTTGAATAATATTACTTACCGATCGCACGGCGAGATGTTTAATTTCACCATGAATCATCCCATTGTATCCTTTCATAATGCCATAAATTTCAACACCATGATATATGGCTCCCCTAACTGCTGCTCTAACACATGCATTCATTCCGGGGGCATCACCACCGGAAGTAAAAACTGCTACTTTTTTCATATTTATTCAATCCAAAGTACAAAGAAGTAAAATAAATGTGCTTTATGATAGTTTTGAACATTAAACAATATAAATTATCAGTCATTAAGCTAGATGTAAAAATATCACCCGAGCATCGCGTAGAAAAAGAATACATTTTCAAAACTATCATTGGAGATTTTCTTGATCTGGAATATGAAATTCATTTGGATCATAATATTGACTCCTATGTAGTGAATGCGGGAAATGGGAAGGTACTTACCATAAATAATGTGCTGTTCAAAAATGAATCATACTTAAAAGCAGAACTCATTCCAAATTCTGTAGGACGAAAGAGATTGAGCATAGAAGAGGAGGAATTTGACCTGGCCGTGCTATATGGAAATGACAGTATTGAGATTAGTAGTGATCAAATTTATCTTGGAATCGATATAATCGGATCGGCTTTTTTTATGTTGAGCCGTATGGAAGAATTGCTGGTTGATGCTTTGGATGCGCATGAGCGTTTTCCGGCATCTGCTTCTTTGGCTGTAAAAGAGAATTTTTATAAAATTCCGGTGGTAGATGTCTATGCACGATTTTTGAATTTTTGCCTTAATAAACTCAATCCAAATATTTCTATTAAAAAGAAAGAGGTGAAAATAGTGCCAAGTCATGACTTAGATCACTTATCTAAATTAGATAATCTTAGATCAATAGGAGGAGCTGTTAAGAGGGGTCTGTTCAGAGCCTCGTCCCTAAAACACTCATCCCATTATTTAAAGGAATATTTGAACAGGAAAAATCCATTTGATCAAATCCAGAATTTAGTAAAGATGTCAGAAGCGGTTAACAGTTTTGCTTCTTTTTATTTTTTAGTTGGTAGAAAAAGTAAATATGATTCTGGGCATTTCGATAAGTATAAAAAAGAAGCTGAAAAATATAAATATGAAATAATTTCAGGAGGACATAATATTGGTTTACACCCTAGTTATTCTAGTGGCCAGAATATTTCAGAATTAATAAACGAAAAGAAAAAATTAGAAGATTGGTTAGGTGATAGTGTTATTGAATCCAGACAGCATTATTTAAGAGTAAAAGTTCCTGAAACTTTTCAAAACCTGGAGACCGTTGGAATAAAAACAGATTCAAGCATTGCTTATCCGGAATTTCCGGGTTTTAGATCGGGTACTTCTTATGAATATCAAGTTTTTGATCTGAGTTCAAAGAAATGTCTGGATTTAAAAGAAAGACCGTTAATTGCTATGGATACCTCTCTTATTAATGATAAATCCAAAACCATATCAGAGAAATTCCAGGAGATTGAGGAGATTAAAAGTCAAATAAAAGTCAATGGTGGAAATTGGAGCTTTTTGATCCATAATTCTAATTTTTTCTGGTTAGATGAAGAGGAATATTTCGAACTTTGGCAATCATTTTACAAGATTTGATATGAAAGAAATCCGAATGGTCGATTTAATAGGCCAGTATAATAAGATCAAGGAAGAAGTTGATTTAGCCATGAATGAAGTAATACAAAATACTGCATTCATTAATGGGCCGGCCGTCAAAACCTTTGCTGCATCATTGGGCAAATATTTGAATACAGCTTTTGTAGTTCCTTGTGCAAATGGTACAGATGCACTTCAAATTGCATTGATGGCCATTGATTTACCCAAACAAGCAGAAATTATTGTGCCCACATTTAATTATGTGGCTTCGGCTGAAGTAATTGCTTTAATGGGGTATAAACCGGTTTTTGTTGATGCTGATGAAAACTTGTTTAATCTGGATATTAAAAAACTTGAAGATTCTATTGGGCCAAATACAAAAGCAATAATAGGAGTGCACCTATTTGGTCAAAGTTCTCAAATGGAAGAGCTCATTAAAATTTGTGAAAAGAGGGGGATAATACTAATAGAAGATAACGCCCAGGCTATCGGTGGCAGTTATAAATTAAATGGCCATGAAATCAGCAATGGATTAATAGGAGATATTGGTACTACTTCTTTTTTCCCATCAAAAAATCTGGGTTGTTTTGGCGATGGTGGAGCGGTATATACAAAGCATGAAAGTATTTATTTAAGAATGAAACAAATTGCCAATCATGGACAGGTTACAAAATATAATTACGATACCGTTGGAATTAATTCAAGACTAGATACCCTTCAGGCTGCGCTTTTAAATGTGAAACTCAAAAAACTTGATGTTTATATAGATGCGAGAAGAAAAGCTGCAGAATTTTATGACAAACAATTTAATGATTTGGACGATGTTCAAATTCCAAAAAGAGAGGAAAATTCATTTCATGTTTTTCATCAATATACTTTAAAAGTGAATTCGGGAAAACGAGATGCCATTAGGCAAGGATTAAGTGAATCGGGGATACCGTCAATGATATATTATCCTAAACCACTTCATTTAAACAATGCCTATAAAAAATACGGTTATTCACATGGTGATTTTCCAGTCGCCGAAGCTCTATCTCAGTCTGTAATATCACTTCCCATGCACACAGAATTGGATATAGATCAACAATCCTATATTTGCGAAACATTTAAAAAGCTTATCAATCAATAAAATCAATCGCATTGCTTAAGAAAGTCTTTATCCTGGTAGGAACCAGACCGAATTTTATTAAGATCACACAATTTGAAAAACAATTCAAACGCTATTCCGGAAAAATAGAATATAAATTGATTCATACCGGTCAACATTTTGACAAGAATATGTCTGAGGTGTTTTTTGAACAATTGAAAATCAAAGAACCTGATTATTATCTCAACATTTCCTCCGGTTCTCCAAATTCTCAAATTGGAAATATAATTCTGGAACTGGAAAAAGTTTTTTTGAAAGACCGCCCTGATTTGTTGATTGTGGTTGGGGATGTGAACAGCACCATGGCAGGCGCCATTGCTGCAAATAAATTGGCTATCAAGCTGGCTCATTTGGAAAGTGGTTTGAGAAGTATGGACAGAACTATGCCCGAAGAACACAATCGTGTTGTAACTGATGTTTTAGCGGACTATTATTTTATTACTGAAGACAGTGGTTTAAAAAACTTAAGCCATGCAGGTGTTGAAAATGAACGTTTATTTTTTGTTGGTAATACAATGATTGATACCCTGGTAGCTTTTGATCAAAACATTCGCGATTCCGATGCTCTTGAATCTAAATCATTGAAAAAGGGTGAATACGTCTTGATGACCATGCACAGGCCTTCAAATGTTGATCATGAGATGGGATGTAAAAAAATAATTGAACTTATAAAATTCATCAGTCGATATAAGAAAATTGTATTTCCTATTCACCCAAGGGCTCTTAAAAATTTCGAAAAATATGGACTTTCAAATGAACTGGAAACTATAAATGATTTAATTTTATTGGAGCCATTGGATTATTTGTCATTTCAACAATTGGTGCTTTATTCCTCACTTGTAGTAACCGACAGCGGTGGAATTCAGGAAGAAACAACTTACAGACAGGTGCCATGCCTTACTTTAAGGCCCAATACAGAGCGACCAATTACCATTAGTATGGGGAGCAATAAATTACTTGAATTTGATCTTGAATTAATCAAAAAAGAAATTGACCTAATTCAGAATGGACAAAATAAAAAAGGTGAGATTCCGCCACTATGGGATGGAAGGGCAACAGAAAGAATAGTGGATATCATTGCCGAGTCAATTCTTTGAAATTCTGTTTAAAACAGAAACAATATCACCAACCAGATTTCTTCGGCTAAATTGTTCTGAATTTTTTGAATCCACTTTTAACTGACCTTTTTGAAAAAGTGTGTAATAATTCCTGAGATTTTCAAAAGCATGTACATTATTACCAAAATCTGAAATTAATCCGGCATTTGTCATTTGTATAATTTTGGAACTGTCCCCAGATGGACTTCCTATGGCTAATATTGGCCTTTTTGCGCCAATATATTCGTACAGTTTACCAGGTACAACTCCACTGATATTTGGCGTATCATTTAAAGGAAGCAAAAGTATTGCTGCATTTGTCATTTTTTCTACCACCTCGCGGTGAGGTAGATTTTCAATGCGGTGGAGGAAAGTATCAAGTTGGTGTTTTTTGAGACTTTCCAAAACAGAAAAATCCAGTGGTCCGATCAGGTCAATACTTAACTCATTTTTTAACTCAGGTTCTTCTTTTAAAAGTTTTTCTAAGGCTACCCAAAAAGCAAATGGGTTTCTGTCTCGATTTAAAGAACCCGCATGAAGAATGCTAAATTTTGCAGGTTGATTGCCATTTGCATTTTTAAAATCAGCAGGATCGAATCCATTGGTTATAACATCAACCTCCGAGCCTCGAATTTCTTCCATTTCTTTTCCCCAATTCCAGGTAACCGTAACTAAGGCATCTGATTTACACATTATTTTGTTTTCAAGTTTTTTGTGAATCAAATCAGCTACTTTCGTCAGTTTTAGTTGCTGATAAAAATCAATATTTGTCCATGGATCTCTAAAATCAGCTAACCAGGGGAGACCATGTTCTTTTTTGATTTTATAGGCTATTACATGCGTAGAATGAGGAGGCCCTGTTGAAATTATAGCATTGACGGGATTTTCCTTTAAATATTCTTTAAGTTTTTTAAATGATGGCCTTATCCAAAACATTCTGGCATCAGGGATAAAGATATTGCCACGCAACCATATCGCTATTTCTTTAAGTAAACTTTTTTGACCTTTTTCATCCACAAAGCCCTGAAAAACTTTCTCATCTTTTTTTCTGCCTAGAAATTGATTATAAAGATTGTATGGCTCAAAAATTTCCTGATGAATTATTTCAAGATTGGGTGGTAAATCCGCAAACAAACTTTCATCATGTATAGGGTTGGAAGCATTTTTTGAGGTAAATATTACCGGTTCCCAGCCATATTCCCGCATGTATTTTACCATTTTTAACCAACGCTGTACACCACCTCCACCCATAGGTGGCCAGTAATAGGTAATAATTAAGACTCTTTTTTTGCCTTTCTCCATCTTCCGTAATGCTCTGAGTAAAGATTTAAATAATTAAAATGTGTACTGAATTCATGCGTGCATTCATCAACAATTTCAAGATGATCATTATGAATTATAAATGTACGGACGTGTTTGATACCTCTATATTCACATAAAATAGATATTCTATTGTCAGTCTGTGATAAAAATTTGCAACGTGACTCATTGTAAAGATTAAAAATACTTCGTTTGCCTTTTGGCCATCTGTTTTGCTCCTTATTTTTTACAGAAATCGTTGAATGCGAAGAGGTTGACCGAAACTTATTTCTAAGTTTTTCATCCGGAGTGTATATAAAACTTCCAGGATCAACAATTATATCCTTATCAAGTGCTCTCAATTCAAATGATAACTTATCGTTTTTGCCGTGGCTCCAATATTTCTTTAAATGATTATTAGTGGCATTAATGGATAAAAAGAAATGTTTTGTTCTTGCAATATAAATTCCGAAAAAAGGAAAAATATACCAGTCTAAATTTCTTTTTAAGTTTTCAATTTCTCCAGGGTAGAAAATTGTAGATGTATGCCAGTAAAGCAAATCTCCAAATTTTACTGACTTAGGTTTTAAAATCGGTATTTTTTCGATTTCATTCTGAATAAGAAGATTTGATAATACCGCTTCAAATGGATAGTTTTCAATAGTCCCGACCTCTAATTTGCTTAGGGCTTTTCCCAAAACCTGTATGCAATTTTGACTTAAATCATTCTCAACCCAAAGTTGTTCTGATTCATTCCATTGATAATTTCCAAGATGTATTTGATGATCATATTTTTTCAGATCATTAAAAGACTGCCATTTTCCTTCAAGGTTAAATTTTAAAAACCTTCCTGAATCCTGATCTCCACATCCTGCAATATTTCCATTTCCTTTTGTTATTGCATGACTAAATTCCAGCGCTTTAATTGCCTTAAACTGAAGTTGGTCTTTTTCGATTTCATAATTCTCAGAAACCTTATAATTATTATTCCATTTTAATTCAAAATCTTCATCAATTAAAGCTGATGTATTTTTATCACTTAGAATTATACAATTCCAAATCAGCATTTCGGTGCTTAATCTATGATAGTGAGTAGAAGACTCAAAATTTCCTCCGTCCGGAAGAAATTGTTTATTTGTTTCCACAAAAATTTCTCTGGCTGCAATATTTAAAAGGTTTTTCCCGCTCTTTGACTTAGAAAAATAATTTCCAATAAATAGCAAGGCAGAAATATTCGCATAATAGTGATTATTGGTATACCCTTTCTTGAATTCAGAATTCTCTAGTATAAATCGGGTATGTTCAAAAAGAGAATCAAAAAGTATAGCTTGAAAATTTGATTCTAATATCTTATTTGAATCATCGATGCCCATAGAAATATCATAGGCAGCTAAAATGTTAACAGCTCTAATTGAGACTTCCATTGCATTAGACCAATTAACTCCCTTTTTGTAGGGATTATTGGCAATGAAATCGCATACAATATTTTTATATTCTTTTAAACAAGCTTCCTGATTTACTAAATCATGTTGAGCTGACAGCAATAACAAAGGCAAGTGATTTAATCTTGCCAATTCCCAAGGAATTTTCACATCCACGCTATAAGGAAAACTTAAAAAATTGGATTGTGAATTTGAATCTAGATTGATATCCCATAGATACCCCGACTTGATGTCTCTCTGCCAATCAAGATAGATATAGTTGTCATCTACTAAAGCAGATGCTCTTTCTGAAAGGATACTTTTTTGAACAGGCCTATTGTTATTTGTTTCAGGATTAGTATACCCTAAAAAACCAACTGGTATGGCTCCAATATTTCTTGAACACCATCCTGTTCCGAGCAGGTCAAAATTATGTTTCAGCCATTGAGATGAATTCCATTCCAATTGAACTTTGATTTCTTCAATTGAAACATCAGATTCAATTTTTAACCAGGATTTGAAGTTTTTTGATGAAAAATCTCCTTTTTGGATGTATTCGGAAGCGTCAATTTTTTTTTCTCTTTTGAAAAAATGAAAAAAAAGTACAAAAATACTTATTTCAAACGTTTTAAGACTTCTGAATATATGTTTCAAGTAATCAATCACTTCTTAAAAATCATATTAACTAGCATTCAATTTAATCGTCAAAAACGATATTAATTGTAATATTGCCTAGAATTGCTCAGAGCACAAAATGATGGATAAACAAAAGATAATACAAAAGTTTTTACCACATGTCATCGCAGTTATTGTGATGATTTTACTTCCACTTTTTTATGCCAGCCCTGTATTAGAAGGAAAGGTCTTGTATCAAAATGATATTTTACAGGGAGGAGGGGGTTCTTCAGAGTTAAGCGAATATCGTGAAAATACAGGTGAAGAGGCTTTATGGACAGGTACAATGTTTAGTGGTATGCCTACCTTTCAAATGGCCATCGAACATGCCAATAATGTTGGATTTCACATTAATCGGGCTTTGAGAAGGCTTATTAAAGGTCCAATAAGCATAGTCTTTATATGTATGCTGGGTGCATATATTTTGTTTATTGCAATGGGTGTGAATCCTTATCTAAGTTTGATTTGTGCCATTGGATTTGGTTTTTCAACTTTCAATCTGGTAAGCTTAGAAGCAGGACACAATTCAAAAATAAATGCGCTTGCTTATTTTCCCGGTGTTTTGGGAGGCGTAATATTATGCTACAACGGCCGGTTATGGTTAGGAGCCGCCTTGGCAGCTCTATTCTTAAATCTTCATTTGGTATCTAATCATTTTCAGATAACCTATTATCTGATTTTTGCTCTTCTATTTTATTTTGGTTTTAAATTATATGAAGTAATTAGGCAGAAGTCTTACAAGCAATTTATAAATGCTACATTACTTTTAATTATTGCTGCTATTTTAGCTGCCGTTCCAAACACGAGTAGATTATGGACCACTTATGAATATGCCAACGAAACGATCAGGGGAGGAAAATCAGAATTAACCAAGCCCGAAGCAGATGCTAGAAGTACCGGACTGGACAAAGATTACGCCATGTCCTGGAGCTATGGTGTCATGGAGACTTTTACGGTGGTTATTCCATATTTTAAAGGTGGTGCTTCAAATGAAACCTTAGACAGAAAATCAAATTTAGCAAAGACTCCGGGTTTTCCGGCACAGGCTTTAAAACAAGTGCCAACCTATTGGGGTGATCAACCTTTTACCAGTGGGCCGGTTTATTTGGGTGCAATTTTTTGTTTTCTTTTTGTGCTTGCAATGCTCCTTTTAAAAGGACCAATAAAATGGTGGTTGGCTGCTTATTCTTTCTTCGCTTTGCTCCTGAGTTGGGGAAGCAATTTTTCAGCATTAAATGATTTCCTTTTTTATAATCTTCCATTGTACAATAAATTTCGAACACCCTCAATGTTTCTTGGTGTCCTCCAGATTACATTTCCATTTGCCTCTGCATTGGTTTTGCAGAAAGTATTGGACGAAAAGAATAGCGGTCAGGACTTAGTGAAAAAATTGCTGTTGGCATTTGCAATCACTGGCGGTGTCGTTTTTGTTTTTGGAATTTTGCTAAGTGGAGGATATAGCTATGAAGGTCAAATTGATCCAAGATTACAAGCCCAGGGCTGGCCGATGGAAGCCCTTAAAGATGATCGGGCTAGTTTGCTTAGAGGTGATGCCATTCGCTCCTTAATACTTATTTCTTTGGCCGCAGGTTTGATTTACTTGTATATGAAGGATAAAATTAAAGAACTGGCACTTATAGCACTCTTGGGAATTCTTATGTTAGGAGATCTCTGGTTGGTTGATAAGCGATACCTTAACAAAGAAAATTTTCAGTCTGAAAGAAAGTTTGAAAACCTTAAAGTTCCAACAACTGCTGACTTACAAATAATGGAAGACGATGATTTATCCTTTCGTGTATTTAACCTCACGAGAAGCCCGTTTAATGATGGAGTCACATCCTATCATCACAAGTCGATTGGTGGATATCATGCAGGGAAACTTTTTAGATATCAGGAATTAATTGAAAAGCATTTGAGTAAAAACAATATGAATGTACTCAATATGTTAAACACCAAATATTTTATTGTAGCTGATAAAAACACAAATCAACCCCAGGTTAGAAGAAATCCTGCTGCGCTGGGAAATGCCTGGTTCGTAAATAATATAAAATGGGCTTCAAATGCAGATGAGGAAATGAATTCACTTTCTAATTTCGATCCTGCCAATGAAGTAGTGATTGATGAAAGATTTACGCCATATTTTGATTCCAGATCTATTTCACGGGAAAATTCTGATAAAATTGATTTAGTTGAGTACAATCCTAATGTGATGGTTTACAATGCCAAAGTAAATTCTGAAAATGCCTTTGCCGTATTTTCTGAAATTTATTACAAAGCATCAGACAATGACTGGAAAGTTACAATCGATGGAGAGAAAGTCGATCATATTAGGGTGAATTATTTATTGCGGGGCATGCTCATTCCGAAAGGAGAACATGAAATAATATTTACATTTCAACCCAAATCGTGGAGAGTTGGCAATCAGATTTCGATATTTAGTTCGATTGCTTTAGTCATTTTTATTGCGGGCGCAGTTTTTATGCATTTGCGAAAAAGTACCAAAATCAATAAAGAAAATGGAGAAGCCTAACCCTCTATTAATGTCTTAATGGGCATAATCAAAAGACAATTTTTTAAAGCCAGTGCAGCGACTTATGTAGGTGTTGCGCTTGGATATCTTAATGTCACTATTCTTTTTCCCTATTTCTGCTCACCTGAAGAACTTGGTTTATATCGTGTGATTATAAATATGGCAACTATGTTTGCTGCCATTGCCTATATGGGCACCCCTCAGGCTATCATTAAGCAATTCCCATTTTTCAATAAAAAGGGACAAGCAAAGGAATTTTATGGCTTGCTGCTAATAATGTTTTTAACTACACTTTTAATAAGCTTTACCTTGCTTTTTTTATTAGAAAATGTTGTTATTTCTTTTTTTAAGGATAAGTCTCCTGAAGTTGGCGAATACTACTATTACTCAGTATTCATTGCCTTTTCACTTGCCGTATATGTGCTATTTATCTCAAATGTTCGTTTAATCAAGCGTATTGCATTTCCGGCCTTTTTAAAAGACGTGTTCCTAAGACTTATCATAATGGGGTCAATTATATTGCTGGGTTTTGAATTTATTGATTTCCGAGGCTTCATTATGCTTTTATGCGGAGCCTATTTATCAATCACTTTAATTGGCATTGTATATTCAATTAAACTCGTTCCTTTTGAAGTATCCTTAAAAATTAAAAACCTGAAAGGAATTGATATTAGAGATACCCTCAATTTTAGTTTAATAACATTTCTGGCAAGTGTTTCAAATATTATTATAATGAATGCAGACTCGCTAATGATATCTGCTTTATCGAAAGAAGGTCTGGCCGATACGGGCATTTATACAATTGCTTTTTTTATAGGCTCTACATTAGATATCCCCCGTAGAATCATCAATTTGGTAACAGGTCCAATGATTGCTGAATATTGGGTTGATGGAAGCATGGATAAAATTAAAGATGCTTTTAAGGAAACATCAATTAATAGTCTGATAATAGGTTGCTTTATTTTTGGTGTAATATGGATCAATCTGGAATCTATTTATCAGTTAATCCCAAATTCAGAATTATACATAAAAGGAATAAATGTTGTCTTATTTATACTCCTGGCTAGGTTGTTTGAAATGTCATGTTCTATCTCCCCAAACATATTGACACAAACCAAACTTTATATTTATAACCTGCCATTGGCAATTTTACTTGTAGTCCTGACAGTTTCGTTAAATTACTTCCTCATACCTGTGTATGGAATTTTAGGAGCAGGTTTTGCAACCATGTTAAGTGTTATAATCTATAATTCAATAAAACTTATAGTAATACAAATTGCTTTCAAAATAAATCCTTTTGAAGTGGCCACCTTGAAAGTACTCTTTTTATTTGCATTGATAATTGCTTTGTTTTATCAATTGCCGGAAATTGAAAATGTATTTTTATCAATAGCTTTAAATTCGTTGATTTTTAGTTTGTTATTTGTAATACCCACTTATTATTTCAATTTTTCAAGAGGTTTTAATCAAACAATCGACAATAATTTAAATCAATTTAAGAAATATTTAAATCGCAAATAGCGAAATCATACAAATGAGGCCTCGTACTATAATTGCAAATTTCCCTTTGATTGGAAGACTTATTTATCCTAAAAAAAATAGGGGATCAGTATTTAAAGATGCAAGTCAGTTTTACGGAAAAGCGCTGCTCAAACCTTTCAGACCAAAAGGAAATTCAAAAATTGTCATATTCGGCTTGCCAAAATCAGGAAACGTGTGGCTATTAAATCTTATCTCTGATAGCCTTGATATTAATCGTGTGGACTTTCGAAAACACAAATCAAAACCGGGAGTTTCTATGATCCACGATGCATTAAACCGACGAATTTTATTGAGATCTGATATTAAACGTGGCGTATACCTGATTCGAGATGTGAGAGATATTGTGGTTTCTTATTTTCATTATTCCAAAACAGAAGAATATCATCAAGATTTTATTGATCCTTTTTGTCATTATGAAGATATAGAGCGCTTTTATTTTGAGTATTTCTTGAATGTGATTGTACCTAAATATGATTGGTTAAATCATCCGGAGACCTATGTGAGTTCAGGCCTGCCAATGGTGAGGTACGAAGCCTTATGGGATGATCCGAAGAAAGAGATGCATCTTCTATTCAAAAAACTTGGAATAGAGGTCGAAGAAGCCAAAATTGATTCTGCGATTTGCAATAATGATATTTCAGTACTTTCTAAGAAAGGAAAGGAAATAAATCTGGGTAAACAGATTCCCAAAAGTCATTTCAGAAAAGGAGGATATGGGAATTATAAAAATGTATTGCCTCAAAAAGTTTTAAATCATATCAATTTCCATTTCAAAGACTATTTATTGAAGTGGGGTTATGATTTGGATATGTAGCCTAAATTGAATTTAAATTTTTTTAACTAAGTATCTTAAAGAGGGTTTAACTTCATCAATATATTTTTGACTTTTAAATTCATTGACGAAATAGTCTTCAATGAAATCCATATGTTCAGAAATATATTCTGGAATAATTTTATCATAGTTTTCACCAGATTCAGTGTAATGCATGGGATGAGTTAATACCTGAATTGGTCTGTCTTTTACCTTTTTAATAAATTCAAAAGGGTTTTTGCCCCTGAAATCCATTCTCGAGTCTGAGAGATATCTATCATCACTAAAAATTCTCTTATCATATGCATTTAAATATCCTTTGAATTCCGGCCACTGATTGTGCACGCTTGGGTTGTGAAGACTGATGGATTGTATTTTTTTATCAATTATACGCTCCAAAATAAGAGCTTCTAATTTCATTTCTTTTTCCAGATTATTCTCTGGGTAAATGCTCGGGTCAAAATGAAGCCCTATTTCATGGCCTAATGAATGAATTTTCTTTATAAGTTCTACACTGGGTTTTGAAAGACAATTATAAGTTCGACAGGATACCAATATAAAAAATGTTGCATTTACGCCTTCGCTTTGCTCTATCTCGGCAAGTTTTAAAGCTGAAAGCAGACTTAGGTCAACGTCATGTCTCAATAAAAAACACTTTTCACCTTCCCATTCATCAAATGATTTAACAGGCGCAAGTCCTTTCATTTCATTTAGAAACTTTTTATAATCTGTATATTTAAAAATCATTGATCCTCGTTTTGAATAATTGATTTTTGATGTCTTAGTATCTTTTTAAAATCTTCTATTTTCAGGGCAGGATTACCAACCATTATAGTATTGGGTTCAGTATTTTTCGTAACAACTGTGCCAATTCCCACCAAAGTATTTTCGGCAATCGTTAATTTATCTTTGAGAGTAACAGTTGGTCCAATCCAGGAGTTCTTACCTACAACGGTACTTCCGGCTACAACAGCATTGGCAATTACAAGTGCGTTCTCATGAATATCAACACTATGGGCGATGTGAACCTGATTATCCACCTTCACATTGTCTCTCAGGATTGTACTTCCCAATACAGCTCTGTCTATACAGGTGTTATTGTGGATTTCCACGTTGTTTCCAATCACAACATTACCTAAATGTTCAAGTCTTTTATATTGGCCATCTTCATCTTTTTCATAACCAAAACCATAATTGCCAATCGTGCAATTTGAACCAATTACTACGTTGTTTCCTATTTTTGTGTCACGATAAATAACTGTATTGTGCAGGATGGTCACATTGTCGCCAATTTCACATTCTTCTTCAATGACTACATTATGTCCGATATAAGCATTTTTACCAATTTTAGAGCTTTGATAAACAAAAGCCGACTTTTCGACCTTCGAACTGTATTCGAGGGCATAAAATATAGAAAGAATTTTTTGAAATACCCTTCGGGGGTTGTCGGTGATTATAAAATTGGATTTTAGATATTTTAATCTCTCATATCCTTTCTTTGTTAAAATAATACATGCAATCTCGATATTTTCGGTAACCGCACTTAAGTAGGAGTCTCCAACCCAAGTAAGTGCTTTTTTAGTCTCAGCTGGATTATCATAAATATTATTAATAGAGATTATATTCTCAATTGAAGTTTCTTTTTGACCTATAAATTCAACTTCATTTAAGGATGCCAAATAGTTTGATATATTATATTTCTTCATAGCTGTTTCATTTTATATTGAAATCCTTATAAATCTTGACCAAATTTGTGTGAATTTCTTCAATACTGACATACTTGTTTACGAAATTAGGTCCTTGTTTTCCTAAGGTCAATCTCAATTCTTCATTTAAAATAAGTTCTTTAAGATTCTCCTTTATGTTGTCTATATTGGTATTGTAGATTGGAATATCCGGGAAATGATTTTCAATTAAATCATCTCTCAAGTAACACATAACTGCCTTTCCATATTTCATTCCTTCAAGTGAAAATGTGCCAAAATCACCTGCGATAAACTGGTCCACCATTATATCGGCCTTGTTTCTGTATATTTCCTGAACTTCATTATTTGGAATTCCTGAAATTCTTAAATACTCAAATTGTAAACCTTCTTTTTTCAGATCATCAAGGGCATCTTCAAAAAAATTTGTGCCTTTAGCAAGAGGGTGGTTTGGAGCATGAACAATAACAGGTGGATTTTTTGTTTTTATTTCATTTTCACCAACAGCTTGTGATTCTGTTAGTGCGATGTGATTAATATATAGATTTTTAATAATTTTCTCTTGGGGTATAGCGTATAAAGCATTCGAATAATTTCCTTTAATTGCGACAAATTTATCAACCCACAGATTGTGGTACTTCATCATTATCACTTTCCGTCTATCGTATTTTGGATGATTATATGAAAAAACAAATAAATCCTTAAGACGGTCGATCAAATCTATTTGAAATCGTTTTCTTTTTTTATGACCGGAAAAGTCAAATTGAAATAAGTGATAATAAGGATTGTATTTTTTTTCAACTAGTTCAATAAGACGAATATCGCTACCGGTATAGGTCATTATGATTTTCTTCCCAAAGAGTTTTAGTATCGGAAGGTCAGCATTTAAAAAGAAAAATGATTTACCGGCGTAAAAATGAAAAATATTAAACCTCCATAAAGCCTCAGTAAAAAATTTAAGGCTGAGGACAAATCTCAGAATGATATTCTTTTTATCTAGTTCTAAATTTTCTTCCTCATTAGGGTATATTTTCCGTGAATGATATACAATACACCTGGAATTTAAACCTCTATCTCTCTGAGCTTTTGATAGAAATCCAGCAATTCCGGAAAAATTATAAGGACCGTGAAGAATATTGAATTTGTTTTCAGAATCCACCTAATCAGGTATTTTTTGATTGTCTAAAAACAGTCTGCACCACCATTCAAAACTCATCAATGACCAAATTAATAAACGATGATTTATTTTTTGATCTATGTGTTCATGCAATGTTTTTCTTATAAAATCCGGATTGATAAATTCCGAACTTATGGTTTTACTATTCAGCAAAAGATTTTTTACATAATCCGCATTTTCACCTCTATACCAACTTTCATCAGGTGCTGAAAATCCTTGTTTCTTACGATTTACAATTTTATCAGGCAGAATATCACGCATAGCTTTTCTCAATACGTTTTTGCCATCATCGTATTCTCGATAGTATCTGTTTATTTTATTTACCTGGTTCTCATCAAATTTTTTCATGTCCTCAAGGTTAGCCAGTTTATATTTAACAGGTATTTTCTGTGCAAAATCTACCAGATCATTGTCGAGAAATGGAAACCGCTCTTCCAAGCCATGTGCCATGGATAATTTATCGCCCATGATTAATAGTCCCGGAAGAAAAGTTTTAATTTCAAAATATAAACTATTCTCTATATGATGCTCAGGGTTTTCATATTTTAAATTTTCGTTAAAAGTGAATACCCTTTCAAATACTTCTCTAGGCCTATTTATATTGATCCTCGAAAACACATTTTGATTGAAAAGTGCCTTTTTGTCTTCGTCTTTTACGAGTCTTTGCCAAAAGTCAAAATATTCTCCAAAAAATTGTTTTTGGTCAAGTGAATGAAAAACCCGATAATATCTCCAGGGGTATCCTCCAAAGAGTTCATCACCTCCGGTTCCCTGAAGACAAACTTTTACAAATTTTGAAGCAAGTCTTGATATATAAAAATTAGGATAGCTCATTCCCACCTTTAAGTCTTCCAAATGCCATATTACTTTTGGCAAAGACCAATCCAGATCTCCGGCATTTATTACTTGTTCATAATGCTCTGTCTTATAATAGTTTGCAGTCAGTTCGGCATCTCTTCTTTCATCATAATTTGTTTCGACGCCAGTTACTTCGTTCATGTCAAAACCTGCAGTAAAAGTTGGAATTCTTTTAATATTTTGGCTTGCGATAGCTGTGATTGCACCGGAATCCATTCCTCCGGAAAGATAGGACCCAAGTGGCACGTCAGAAACAAGCTGTTTATTAACGGCCTTTTCAATGAGCTCTTTTGTTGTCTCTACTGAATCCTCAAAACTCATTTTGTAATCCGGTTCAGTGAAATTATAATCCCACCATGGATTATGAGTTACGGATTGACTCGGGTTTTTAATGCTAATTAAATTGGCTGGCGGAATGAGAAAAACATCTTTAAATAAGGTGTGATATTGGAAAAGATTTTGAAAAGTAAAGTATTCGTTAAGCGCTTCATAATTTACATCTACCTTAAACGCAGGATGTTTCATAAATGCTTTGATTTCTGAAGAGAAAGCAAAAATTCCATTTCCTTTCCAATAATAAAGTGGCTTAACCCCATATCGATCTCTACATAAATGCAGGGTTCGCGACTTTTTTTCCCAGATGGCGAAAGCGAACATCCCATCCAATTTTTTTACAAACCCAAGTCCTTCAAAGGCAATTCCTTCAAGTATTACTTCTGTATCACTCTCTGTACTAAATACTACGCCTTTTTTAATTAATTCTTGTTTTAACTTTTTAAAGTTGTAAATGCAACCATTAAAAATTAGAACCCAATTTTTATTTCTAGAAATCATGGGTTGATTTGACCTTGGATTTAGGTCAATAATAGAGAGTCTTCGATGTCCTAGAGCCAAAGGACCATCGATGAATATACCATCCCCATCAGGCCCTCTATGCGACAAGCTCTGTGTCATGTTATTTATTAACGACTCTTCGATCCTTTTAGAATCCGAATGGTAAATTCCTACAATTCCGCACATTAATTTTTAACTTCTCTGATTGAATTAAGATTACTATGATGTAAAAAATGCTTTGAGATTCAAACCTATGAATTATTTTCCTTCTTATTTAGCGATCAGCTTAAATCAAAAATGTCTATAATCAGCTTTTAATTTGAATTATGGAAAATTGAACCCGCCTTGACTTTAGTGTTTTCCGGTATTATTGAATTATTGATTACTATAGCCCCCATACCTAAAATACAGTTAGATGATACTCTAACATTACCACCAATTATAACTGCCGGTGAAATATTCACATACTCAGAAACTTCACAATTGTGATCTATTTGAGCACCGGTATTGATTATGCTGTGATTTCCAATTTTTGATTCCGAATTAATTATTGCTCCCGGCATAATAGCGATACCGTCACCTAAATTGGCGCTTGGGGAGATGATGGCACTCGAATGTATTGAATTTATAAACTCAAATTCGGGAATTTGTTTTATAATATATCTTACCACCTTTTGCCGAGATAGGATATTTCCAATCCCGACAATACCAGAAAATTTTTCTGTTGAATACAGGTTTTTTAAATCCTCATCATTTCCGATTACAGGAAAACCAAAGACTTTTGTTCCTTTTTTCACAGTATTGTCAATCCAACCTAAAAAATGGCCATCTCCATTGCTTATAATATTTTCAAGTACAACTCTTGCATGCCCGGAACAACCAAAAATCACAAAATTTTTATCCATCAAAATTCAAAATCAAGGCTGCCAGGTAATTGAACGATACGATCTGAAATATCTTTTGCATTTGCTGCATTATAGACTTGAGCATTCTTATACAATCTGGTTTCCGGGAGATAAACCCATGAAGATTCCATTTGAATATTAAATTTCCTGGCCAAATTTATAAGTTCTTTTTTTTCCTCTTTTGAATTTAAAAGGATACTGTTGAGCCAATTATTGGTATTTTCATTCCCAATTAATTTATAATCATAATTATCTAAAAACCTTTTATAGGCTCTTCTTAGCATCGTTTTGGCCTTAAGTTTTTTATCGATGTCATTGAGCTGTGATAAACCCAATGCGGCATTGATATTGGCCATTCTATAATTATATCCCAACTGATCAAAATCAATTCCCATTTTGCTCACTGTTTTGGCGGTTGTGCTCAAGTGCTTAATTTTTTGACTTAGATCATTATCATTGCAAATTATTGCACCTCCTGAACCACTTGAACAGATTTTATTTCCATTGAAACTTAAAACCCCTAATTTTCCAAAGCTCCCGGCATGCTTTCCATTAATATAAGTGCCCAGTGCTTCAGCGGCATCTTCAATTAAGTTGATTTTGTATTTATCACAGACGGATTTAACAGCATACACATCATATGCCTGGCCAAAAGCATAAACAGCAATTACCGCTTTTAATTTTTTACCTGTTTTTTTATTTATTAAATGATTTTTATCCAACCCATACTGTTCTTGGATGATCTTTTCTAAATTTTCAGGATTGATTCCAAGCGTCGAAAGGTCATTATCGATGAATACCGGTTCAGCACCTGCATAATTAATGGCATTAGGAACAGCGATGTAGGAATAAGACTGAGTAATTACTTCATCGTTTTCACCTATTCCTAAAGCTTTGAGAGCAAGATGTAAAGCAGCGGTGCCATTAATAATCGCAATCACATTTTGTGTGCCACAATAATCTGTAAGTAATTCCTCAAACTTAGAAACTTCCGGGCCGAAACTAGAAATCATATTATCTTCCAGAACCCGCAATACCTTTTTTTGGTCTTCTTTTGAAATAAGAGGTTCACTCAGTGAGATATCATTTTTTTTAGGGTATAAAGAGGTAATATACTTTACTAATCCACTCTTAAAATCATAATTCTGCGTTTCAGACATATGATTATCTCCAGAAATATGGTTCGTTTTTGTATTCAAATGTGATATTGTCATTCTTATCACACCAATTTAGATAATTTTCAAACTCGATTTTTACCCCAAAGTTTTTCGGATGACTAATTGCAATGATATTTGAGTTTTCACTTTGCTTTTTTATATGATATTCTGTGATAAATTTCAGTTCTTCAAAAGTACTTCCTGAGGCAAAATCTAACATTCTATATCCGGGGAATAGGTGTCTTTTCACTTTTTCTAATAGACTTGAACTTTCCTTTTGATAAAATCTTACACCACTTTTGTTCGGGTAAACCGGGTGTTTTCTTTTTCGTTTTAAGTAAGCAAACTTCAACTGATCCAAGAGCCCTGCTTTAGCTGAAGCGATGGGAATCTCCAATAATCCGCTTTGACTGTCAATTGCCATTAAATTTAATCCAAGGGGCCATTGGTTTGGGTAATCTTTCAATGAAGAAAAATCATAAAAGGTTAAGCTACCCTCAAATTTTAATCCCTTCGCCACACTGCTTTCTTTTTTGAATTCCAGTCGTTTAAGAGATTCAATAATATCTTCTTCAGGCTGTATGCACCATGCCCCTGCACGAAATGACTTACACTGATATTTTGAATCAATAGGTATAATTAAATTTTCCAACCAGGTCTTTCCTTTATTTAGGAGACCGAAAATACCTTTGCCAAATTCACCAAAATCAAGTGCAGAAGTTTCTGACAATCGCCAGTATTGATATTTCAGGATCCATTTTTGTTCAACATATTTTGCACCAATCCATTGAGGGTGCAAATGCAACTGAATGTCATGTCCTGACTGAATAATTTTTATAAGTTGATTTTTGATTGAAGAAGCGTGATTGAAATTAGGATTTTGCTTTTCAAGCAATTCAAATGCCCAGATTTCACAAACATCAACAAAAAAGCACATGCGTATATTGCGAGTATCACAAATGCTTAATAATTCCTCAGTGGGTTTTATCAGACAATTATTAACATCACCGCTGCCATTGCCATAAATTTCATAATCTGAGGTCAATATCAATTTGTGCACACTCAATCCTGCAATTTGTATTTACGTTTAAAATAAATTTCTATAGGAATAAAGATTAATTTAAAGATTATCATGTAAAGAGGGTATTTAACAGGTTTTTCATAACCCAATTTGACAATCAGGTTGCCTATAATTAAGGAACTTATTTGTTTTTGGAAATTGCTCAAGCCTTTTTTCCATTTACCTTGATTTTTCGTCATAATCTGACCAAAAATATTTCCTTTCCATTGGCGCTCTTCTTTACTCACAAGTTTTTCCGAACTTTTTGAAAAGTTGAGCATTTGAGATTCAAAATCAACCGATAAAAACCCGCAGATTTTTTTCACTTCATTTTCAGTATCAGCAATAAGGTCTTCATAGCGTGTTTCAAAATAATTTTCTTGAAAAAGTTCGGGACCTTCAGTCATGGCTTTTTCGAGACTAACTTTATGATCTCCCAAATGTGCTAACAATGGGTATTTTGCTCCCCAGTCAGATTTCAATCTTGACAATAGAACATCTCTGGGATCGCGTATGATATGAATGACCAATGCTTCAGGAAAATATTTTTTAATAACTTTTAGTAATCCGGAATTCATCGGATCCTTATCGCCAATGGTATTGACATTTTCTTTTTTGGCATAGGCATTGAGAATTCTCCTAAATAAATAGATCCAGATGTTTGAATTCAACTCTAAATCATGAGTTAAATTGCTGAGGTTAAGTTGAAGTCTTTTAAGATGCTCATCCTTTTCGAGGATATTGATTAACTCTTCTTTGTCTTTAGGAATCCTTTTATTTGATTTTGGACTTAAATAGTGATATAAGAAGTGGCTTTCCGGTGTAAAAGCAATGTCAGAGTGTGCATTCAGAATGCTTTGCAAAAGCGTTGTCCCTGACCTGCCCACTCCAACTATAAAAATATATTTCAAAGCATGAATTGATTAGAAAGATTTTTCAACCTTATCTACAATACCATATTCAATGGCTTCTTTAGCATCCATCCAATAGTCGCGGTCAAAATCTTCCATTACTTTTTCAAATTTTTGGCCACAATTATCTGCTAATATTTTTGCTGATAGTTCCTTGGTTTTTTGAATTTGAATAGCAGTAATTTCAATGTCTGATGCTCGTCCTTGCATTCCTCCTATACTCGGCTGATGTATCATCACCCTGCCACTTGGGAAAATGGTACGCTTTCCTTTTTCTCCCTGAGATAACAATAATGAACCCATGGATGCCGCCATACCCATGCAAATGGTATGCACCGGAGAGCTGATCATTTTCATGGTATCCATTATTACCATTCCGCTTGTCACTATTCCTCCGGGACTGTTAATATAAAAATTGATCACTTTCCCTGGCTCTTTTGCTTCGAGAAAAAGTAATTGATTAACTATTTTTTCAGCAGACTCATCATCTACGGCTCCCCAAAGAAAGACCTTCCTTTGATCGAGAAATGTTTTCTCAATTTGTTGACGCAGGCTTTTCTCTTTTACTTCTTCTTTTGTGTCTTTTTTTTCTGATGAATTCATTGTTTGTTTTTTAAGGCGGTCAAATCTAAAATCTTCCGTTGGTATTACAAAATGACACATTTATATAGTATATAAAAATCATTTGAAAATCTGAGTAAATTTGCGCCCCCAATATGGAGCTTCAATCTAGACTTTCAGAATATCGAAAAACATTTTTATTAGCTTATCCGGTATCTCTGGCTTATTTGAGTCATATCATGACAGGTCTGATAGATAATATAATGGTAGGTCAGATTGGAGCAGATAAACTGGCTGCTTCTTCACTTGCAAATACTGTTATGGTTATGCCAATGGTATTTGGATTAGGTATGTCATTTGGCCTGACACCGCTTGTGGCAAATGCTCATGGACAAAATAATATTTCCAGAATCAATACCTTCCAACAAAGCGGACTTTTAGTAAATACAGGAATTGGAGTGATGATTTTTTTGCTGATGTTTTACAGCACCTGGATATTTCAATACCTGGATCAGGAAACTCTTATTGTCGAACTGGCAATTCCTTATTTAAAGGTCATTGCAATTTCAATGATCCCCTTTATGGTTTTTCAAAACTATAAACAATTTGCAGATGGGGTTTCCATTACTAAAACCGCCATGTACATTAGTATCTTAGGCAATGCATTCAATATTATTCTCAATTACATTCTCATTTTTGGCAAACTTGGCTTTCCTGCATATGGATTAATGGGCGCGGGATATGCTACTTTAATATCAAGAATATTAATGGCTCTGGGAATGATGTTTGCAGTATTATATTTAAGAGACTTTAAAGATTTTAAGATAAAAGTTGTTTCAAGCTCGGCTCTTGGACTTTCAAATATTCGCGACATCCTAAATATAGGTGGCCCTAGTGGAATGCAAATGGTTTTCGAAGCCGGTGCTTTTTCTATATCAGCAATTATGGTTGGTTGGATTGGCTACAGAGAATTAGCTTCCCATCAAATAGCAATAAGCATTGCCTCAGCAACTTATGTCATGGCAGCGGGTTTGGGCGCTGCTTCAACCATACGTGTTGGAAATCAACTCGGAGCTATGAAGTTTGATATGGTAAGAACGGTTGGCAAAATTGGCATGGAGATGTCCGCAATTTTTATGGCCATTGCAGGATTGATATTTATTATTTTAAATACCTGGTTGCCAACCTTATATGTTGAAGAAATTTCCGTTATAAAAATGGCATCGAGTTTAATAATTATTTCTGCCGCATTCCAGATCTTTGATGGATTACAAGTTGCTGCAATGGGAGCACTAAGAGGCCTTTCCGATGTAAAATGGCCCACTTTGATAGCTGTATTTTCCTATTGGGGTTTAGGGCTTCCCTGTTCATATATTTTTGCTTTTTGGCTCAATATGGGTGTTCAGGGCGTTTGGTATGGGTTTATTATTGGTTTGGGCTCGGCAGCCATATTATTGGGCTATCGTTTTTTCCGTAAAACAAAACCAAAACGATTGATTAAAATTGAACAAGCGCTGATGCCCAGGTAAAGCCGCTACCAAATGCTGTAAGGCATACCAAATCACCTTCTTTGAATCGGCCTTCTTCCCAGGCTTCGCACATGGCTATGGGAATGGATGCAGCAGTTGTATTTCCATATTTGTGAATATTACTTACAACTTTTTCAGGAGGCAGTTTAAAGGTTCGAGCTACAAATTCCGTAATTCTTGCATTGGCCTGATGTGGAATGACCAAATCTACATCTTCAATTTTTTTACCGGTTTTATTCAATGCTTCCATAATAGCTTCAGGCATTCTTGTAACCGCATGCTTAAAGACAAAATTGCCATTCATGTAGGGATAGATTCTAGCATCATCGATCATTTCTTTTGTAAGTCTTTCATCACCACTTGAGCCCGGATGTATTACTGCAAGTTCTTCGGCAAATTCACCTTGAGAGTGTAAATTCGTTGTTAAAATACCTTTGTTACTATCTTTTTCAGGTTTGAGCACACATGCACCGGCACCATCACCAAATATAACCGATACATTTCTTCCTCTTGTGCTCATGTCGAGACCCGAAGAATGAATTTCAGATCCTATTACCAGTACATTGTCATACATACCGGTTTTAATAAAATTGTCTGCAATGGATAGAGCATAAATAAAACCCGAACATTGATTTCGAACATCAAGAGCACCGATCTCTTTTACTCCTAGTTCTTTTTGAACCAATACACCTGAACCCGGGAAAAAATAATCGGGACTAAGGGTTGCGAAAATGATAAAATCAAGATCATCGGCTTTAATATTTGCCCGTTCTAAGGCAATTTTTGCAGCTTTTACGCCCATATTGGCAACGGTATCTTTCTTCTTATCGTAAAATCTTCTTTCTTTAATACCGGTCCGTTCCTGGATCCATTCATCATTGGTATCCATAAATTTTTGAAGATCGCTGTTTTTAACAACTTTTTCAGGCACATAAAAGCCCATTCCGGCGATTTTGGAATTTCTCATATTGATTTAGGTCTTTAAACAATATTACAAAATTTGATCATTATTGAATATTATTTTGTGCTAAAGGCTCGCTTAAAATCAATTTTCTTAAAATTGAATTGTGTTTGAAATAATTCTGGATGGATTTTTTGTGGGCTTAATTCTGGCCCTGTTCGTAGGTCCTGCTTTTTTCTATTTGATAAAGGTAAGCCTAGAAGGTGGCTTTGTGCCGGCAGTATTTTTTGCCTTTGGCATCATATTAAGTGACTTGATAATTGTAACACTGATATATTTTGGATTCTCAGGAGCAATGGAATCAAATTTATTTCAGCAGACATTTAGTCTTGTTTCTGGAATGGTGTTAATAGGCTTAGGGATTACAAGCTTTAATAAAAAAGTTAAAATTAAAGATGAAATCTCATTTGAAAAAGGACATCGTATATTGTGGTATTTTTTCAAAGGAATGTTAATTAATGGGGTTAATCCTTTTACCCTAATGATTTGGATCGGGGTTATTGGCGCCGTTGGAGTTCGACAGACCTATTCCCCTTTGGAATTCAGATTTTTCTTTTCGGGATTGCTTGCAACTATCCTTATTACCGATTTACTCAAAGGCTATTTTGCCAATAAAATAAGATTGTTGATTAAGGATAAAATATTAATTATTGTTAATAGAATTCTTGCCATTCTGTTTATAATTCTCGGTGCCAGAATGATCCTTTTTTTCTTCAGCTTACTATTGGATTGGAAAGGTATTTTTTAACTTGATTTTTAGGCTTAAAAAGCAGAGTTTCGCAGAAATTTACGGCACATTTAAATGCCGGATTTTCGGTTTAAAATTGTATTTTAGCAGCCTTAAAAAATAAATCCATTTCAATTTGAGCAAAGAAAATAAAAAAGACTACTCGGCCGGTAATATTCAGGTGCTTGAGGGACTTGAAGCAGTACGTAAAAGACCGGCGATGTATATCGGTGACGTAGGTGTAAAAGGTCTTCACCATCTTATCTGGGAAGTTGTTGACAATTCGATCGATGAGGCCATGGGTGGCTATTGTGATGAGATATCAGTTACCATTCATAAGGACAATTCGATTTCGGTTCAGGATAACGGAAGAGGTATTCCAATAGATTATCACGAGAAAGAAAAAAAGTCGGCTTTAGAGGTAGTTATGACAGTCCTCCATGCAGGAGGAAAATTTGATAAGGATTCCTACAAAGTATCCGGTGGATTACACGGTGTAGGTGTATCTTGTGTAAATGCATTGTCAAAAAGCCTCAAAGCGGTTATTCATAGAGATGGTAAAGTCTATCAGCAAACTTATGCTAAAGGTGTGCCTCAAAGTAAAGTAGATGAAGTAGGCAAAACAGATATAAATGGAACAATAATTACATTCACCCCGGATGATTCTATTTTTATTGTCTCAGAATATAATTTCGGTACAGTTTCAGCCAGATTACGCGAATTGGCATATCTGAATAAGGGAATCAAAATCCATCTCGAAGATGAAAGAGAGCAGGATGAAAATGGAGATAATCTAAAGGATTACTTTTTTTCTGAGGGTGGGCTTGTTGAATTTGTTCAATATTTAGACAGCACAAGAGAAAGACTAATTCAAGACCCAATTTATGTAGAGAGTGAAAAAGACGGTGTTCCTGTTGAAGTGGCATTGCAGTACAATACTTCATTTAACGAACATGTGTTTTCCTATGTAAATAATATCAATACCATTGAAGGCGGAACTCACGTAACCGGATTTAGAAGGGCATTGACTCGAACTTTAAAAAACTGGGCAGATAAATCAGGTCTCCTTGATAAAGTAAAAATCGACATAAGTGGTGACGATTTTAGAGAAGGGCTTACTGCTGTAATTTCTGTAAAAGTACAGGAACCTCAATTTGAAGGTCAAACAAAAACCAAACTTGGAAATTCAGAAGTCAGTGGTGCCGTTGAAGGATGCCTTGGGACAGCATTATATGAATACCTGGAAGAACATCCTAAAGAGGCGAGAATCATTGTTCAAAAAGTGATTTTAGCCGCACAAGCCAGGCACGCTGCCAGAAAAGCTCGTGAAATGGTTCAGCGTAAAAATGTAATGGGAGGCAGTGGCTTACCGGGAAAATTAGCTGATTGCTCTGAAAAAGATCCTTCAAAATGCGAATTGTACCTTGTGGAGGGAGACTCTGCCGGTGGATCAGCCAAACAGGGGAGAGAAAGAAAGTTTCAGGCTATATTACCTTTAAGAGGAAAAATATTAAATGTAGAAAAGGCTCAGGAGCATAAGATTTATGACAATGAGGAAATAAAAAATATGATTACCGCATTGGGTGTCAGTTTTGGAACGGAAGAAGATGAAAAAGCTTTGAACCTCACAAAATTGAGATATCATAAAGTGATAATTATGACCGATGCCGATGTGGACGGTAGCCACATCAGAACTTTGATCTTAACCTTCTTTTTCAGATACATGAACGATTTGGTTGAAAAAGGATATGTATATATAGCTCAACCTCCGCTTTATTTGTTGAAGAAAGGAAAGGAACAGCGATATGCCTGGTCGGAAAAAGACAGAGCAGAAATCATAAAGGAATTGGCAGATGGAAAAGAGGATGCAGTAGGCATTCAAAGATATAAAGGTCTCGGGGAAATGAATCCAGAACAATTATGGACTACCACCATGGATCCTGAGTTCAGAAACCTTAAACAGGTGACCATTGAGAGTGCTGCTGAAGCAGATCACTTATTTTCTATGCTGATGGGAGATGAGGTAGCTCCAAGAAGAGAATTTATTGAGAAGAATGCCAAATACGCCAAACTAGACGTATAAATTTCAAAGAAGAAAACAACAAATACTTTATGCCGGAAGCGAAGGTCGTCAATAAGATAGATTCGAGTAAATATATCTCTAGAGACCTGAGTTGGTTAAAATTCAATCATCGGGTATTAGATCAGGCACTGGATGCCAATCGAACTCTCTTTGAAAGGATGAAATTTTTAGCCATAACCGAATCCAATCTGGATGAGTTTTTTATGATTCGGGTGGGCAGTTTGTACAATTATATTGATTACGGCAAAAAGAGAATTGATTATTCCGGTTTAAGAGAGGGGCCTTTTAAACAAATGCTTATGGCAAGGGCTCAGGAATTTGTAGCCCGGCAATACGATTGCTATTACAAACAACTTGTTCCTCTTTTTGATAAGAATGGATTTGAAATATCAGATGTAAATTCTTTGAAGCCTGAGGAAATTGATGAAATCAAAGAGTATTTCAGAGGTACAATATTTCCGATGCTAACACCGATGGTGTATGATAATTATCATACATTCCCGGTTTTAATGAATGCTATTCCTGTTTTTGCGGTGGTTACTAAACCCAGTCGAAGAAGTAGGGAAAGAAAAAAGCTCTCTTTTGTTCAGATTCCTCAAAACTTACCTAAGTATTATCAAATCAACAGGGGGAACAAAATTGTATTTGTGCCTATTCAGGAAATTATTCGTTCCGAAATAGACAAATTGTATCGCAATATCTTTATTGAAAATGTGAAATTGATCAGGATCACCAGAAATGGAGATTTTACACTCGAAGAAAGTGATGATCTTGAAATGGATTTTATTGATGAGTTAAAACATAAACTCAAAAAAAGAAAAACAGGAAGGGTGGTTCGGCTTGAAATTGAATCGGGTTCATTGGAATCACTAAAACGAATCCTTAAGGAAAGATGGGAGCTGGAGGAGGATGCAATTTTCGAGTTTGACAGAATTTTGGATTTTACAAGTCTTTGGCAGATTATAAATCATAATGAATTTAAGGACAAAATACCCACACTGCCATCGCCTGTTCTACCTCTCTCTTACAGGCATGTAGAAAAAGAAGAGGATACGGATATTATGGAATATCTCGAAGCAAATGATATACTTCTTCATCATCCGTATAACAGTATACATCCGGTTATTGACCTCCTTGAAACGGCAGCAGACGACCCTAATGTTCTTGCCATAAAAATTACAATTTATCGATTGGCAAAGGGGAGCAGAGTGACGAGTGCATTGTTAAAAGCCGCGGAAAATGGAATCCACGTTTCTGTTCTCTTTGAGGTAAAAGCCCGTTTTGATGAGGAAAATAATTTAAGAGAAGCCGCTAAACTACAAAAGGCCGGTGTTTTTGTGATTTACGGAATGTCTGCATTAAAAACGCATACAAAATTGCTTCTCATAGTTAGAAAAACTGAAGATAAAGTCATTAGATATGTGCATTTGGGTACAGGCAATTATAATGAAAGTACTTCCAAGCTGTATACGGATTTGGGTCTATTGACAACCAATGAATTATATGCTAATGATGTTTCTGAATTCTTCAATGTAATTACGGGCCATTCTGCACCTAGTATTTATAAATCGCTTTTAACTGCTCCAAAAGATCTTAGAAATTCATTGATCGATCTTATTAATAAGGAGAAAGAGAATGCTTTAGAAGGGAAACCATCAGGAATTTGTATTAAAATAAATTCATTAGAGGATCGTAGAACAATTGACGAACTTTATGAAGCCAGTCAGGCCGGTGTCAATATTCATTTGATTGTTAGAGGAATATGTTGTTTAAGACCTAGAAGAAAGGGCCTAAGTGAAAATATTACCGTGCGATCGATTGTAGGTGATTTTCTTGAGCATTCGAGGATATTTTATTTTCATAATGAAGGCGACCCAATAATTTATGGTGGAAGTGCTGATATTATGGTAAGAAGTTTTGACCGAAGAATAGAATCTCTATTCATGATTAACGATCGCAAAGCCAAAAAAGAGGCTATAAATATATTGGTTTATAATTTGAATGATAACGTCAATTCCTATGAAATGCTGGAAGATGGCAGTTATGAAAAACTTGAAACTTTTGAAGGCCTATCTTTTGATATTCACAAAGAATTTTTTGATGTAACCCGAAACATCATTGACTCAGTTAGACTATTTGATTAATTCTGGATTTTCGCCAGGCTTTATAATGTTTGTCAATCAACAGTGCCATCATTCCATCTTTTAAACCAACTTGTGGAACTACAATTTTTTTGGCATTAGCCCATTTCATTATCGATAAATAAATCTTTGATGCCGGTACAATCACATCCGCCCGATCAGGGTTGAGCATTAAATGATTCATTCGATATTCCATTGACATCTTCTCAATCTCATTGAGTGTTTTTTGAAAATTTTTAATAGTTATAGAGTTGTCTCTTTTTGTATTCCCCAATTCATAGATTTTATTGATATTTCCACCGGTTCCTATGGCAACTAAGTTATCAAGGCCCATAATATTTTTTTTGACCCATTTTTCCATTATTTCCCAAATTTCAGGTGTATCCTTGCCCTGAAGATTTCTAACAGACCCTATTTTAAAAGATTCCGAATTGACCTTTTTTCGCCCATTGTAAACATTAATCTCTGTACTGCCACCACCCACATCAATGTGTACTGTATGTTCTTCATTTAAGCTGTTGAGAATAACTTTGTTGATCAGCCATGCTTCTTCATCACCATTGATAATATTGATGTCAAAATCGAGTTTTCGTTCAATTTGACGAGCAATTTCAACACCATTTTTTGCTTCGCGCATCGCAGAGGTAGCACAAGCCATATAATGATCCACTTCGTATAAATCCATCAATAATTTGAAGGCTTTCATCAGTTTAAAAAATTTTTCCTGATTCTTTTCACTGATTTCATTGAGGTTGAATACATCTTGTCCGAGCCTAAGCGGAAAACGCACGTATTCCAACTTTTTAATTTTCATTTCGCCATCATCTTCTATGACACGGGATATTTGAAAGCGAATGGCGTTGGAGCCAATGTCAATTGCAGCTAATTTCAAATTTTAATCAAGATTTTGCCAAAAATGCACAAACTGAACTATTCACCGAAATATATTATTAAAAATGAAGATTTATCTTTTTCTTTGTAATACTTATCGAGAAAGACTGAGGGAATGGGCCCGTTGATGTCTTAGCAACCCGAGCTAGTCGGGTGCTACTTCCCACCCCCTTTAATGGGGAAAGATGAGTGAAGATGCGACTCTTCCCAAACACTTTCTCAATAAGCTAAACAGATAAGATGACAGATATAAGAGATATTCTGAAAAGAAAAATACTGGTTTTAGATGGTGCCATGGGTACTATGATACAACAATACAAGTTGGAGGAAGAGGACTTTCGCGGTCATATTTACAAAGATCATTCAATGTCCTTAAAGGGCAATAATGATTTATTGTCATTAACACAGCCGGAAATAATTAAGGAAATCCACGCAAAATATTTTGAAGCTGGTGCCGATATTGCCGAAACGAATACATTTACCAGCAACAGACTGGCTCAGGCAGACTACGGGCTTGAATCCGAAGTTTATAAAATGAATCTGGCTTCTGCAAAAATTGCAAAAGAAGTGTCGAACGAATTCAGTGCAAAAGAACCGGAAAAACCCAGATTTGTTGCGGGATCGATAGGCCCAACCAATAGAACGGCTTCATTATCGCCTGATGTAAATGATCCGGGTTTTCGAGCTGTTACCTTTGATGAACTGAAAGACACATATGCTGAGCAGGTAAGAGGTTTACTTGATGGCGGAGTCGATTTGTTATTAGTAGAAACCGTATTTGATACTTTAAATGCGAAGGCTTGTCTTTTTGCCATTCAGGAAATTTTGGAAGAAAGAAATATTCAAATTCCAATAATGGTTTCAGGTACAATTACCGACGCGAGTGGAAGAACCTTATCAGGGCAAACAACCGAAGCATTCCTGATATCCGTATCACATGTTCCATTATTAAGTGTTGGATTAAATTGTGCACTAGGGGCAAAAGAATTGCGTCCTTATTTACAGGTAATGGCAAACAAATCGGAATGTTTTGTAAGTGCACATCCAAATGCCGGCTTGCCAAATGAATTCGGTGAATACGATCAGAGTCCCGAAAACATGGCCGCTCAAATCAAAGAATTTTTAGATGAAAACTTAGTCAATATAGTGGGCGGTTGCTGTGGAACGACACCTGAACACATAAAAGCAATTTCAGAATTAGTTAGTAAATATCAGCCAAGAGATCTGGCTGTAATGGTAGAATAGGAGGGATGAATAAAACTGAATTTAAACACAAGCCACTAAAACTAAGTGGCCTTGAACCACTCGTAGTTACCTCAGAGTCCAATTTTATAAATATTGGGGAGCGAACCAATGTAACCGGTTCAAGAAAATTTCTGCGTTTAATCAAGGAAGACAAATACGAAGAGGCGCTGTCAGTGGCGAGAGATCAGGTTGAAGGGGGTGCACAGGTATTGGATGTCAACATGGATGAAGGCATGATTGATGGCAAGGAAGCCATGGTTAAGTTTTTAAATTTAATCGGCTCCGAACCTGATATTTCCAGAATACCAATAATGATTGATTCGTCGAAATGGGAAATTATTGAGGCCGGGTTAAAATGTGTGCAAGGCAAAGCCATAGTAAATTCCATTTCTCTGAAAGAAGGGGAGGAGACATTTATAGCACAAGCTAAAAAAGTTAAAATGTATGGAGCGGCCGTTATCGTCATGGCATTTGATGAAGATGGACAAGCCGATACATACGAAAGAAGAATTCAGATCTGTGAAAGATCCTATAAAATATTGGTTGAAAAGGTAAAATTTCCTGCGGAAGATATCATTTTCGATCCGAATATTTTTCCTGTTGCGACAGGAATGGAAGAGCACCGGAAAAATGCACTAAATTTTTTCAGGGCTACCAAATGGATTCGCCAAAACTTGCCCGGTGCTCATGTAAGCGGTGGCGTGAGTAATGTTTCATTTTCATTTCGCGGAAATGACAAAGTGAGAGAAGCCATGCATTCGGCATTTCTTTATCACGCCATTCAAAATGGTATGGATATGGGAATAGTGAATCCCGCGATGCTCGAAGTATATGATGATATACCTGAAGAATTACTCCGGAAAGTTGAAGATGTATTGCTCGACAGAAATGATGAGGCAACAGAAACACTGATCCAATATGCTGAGAAAGTTAAAGGAAACGGGAAACAAAGGGTAGTCGATAATAAATGGAGAGAAGATGAAGTTGAAAAACGACTGGAGCATGCTCTGGTCAAGGGAATTATAGATTATATAGATGAAGACACTGAAGAAGCCAGATTGAAATATCAAAGACCTTTAAAGGTAATTGAAGGGCCACTTATGGACGGTATGAATGTGGTTGGCGATCTCTTTGGCTCCGGCAAAATGTTTCTTCCACAAGTGGTGAAAAGCGCCAGGGTTATGAAAAAGTCTGTGGCCTACCTACTTCCATTTCTTGAAGAAGAAAAAAGACTAAATAACGATACCAGTCAAAACGCAAAAATACTTCTCGCTACTGTAAAAGGAGATGTTCATGATATAGGTAAAAATATTGTAGGAGTAGTATTAGCCTGTAATAATTTTGAAATTATCGATTTAGGAGTGATGGTAGCTGCAGAAAAAATTCTGGATACCGCTGTTGAAGAACAGGTTGATATCATTGGCCTTAGCGGTTTAATTACGCCTTCTCTGGATGAAATGGTACATGTTGCCAAGGAAATGGAAAGAAGAAAACTGAATATTCCTCTGCTGATCGGTGGCGCAACAACTTCAAGAATTCACACTGCAGTTAAAATCGACCCACATTATTCGGGACCAGTAGTACATGTATTGGATGCATCCAGGAGTGTGCCTGTGGCAGGGGAATTAAGCAATGTTGAATTACTGCCGGGATATCTTGACAGAATTAAAAAGGAATATGCAAGCCTTAGAGAGGAGCACAGTAAGAAACACAAAATTAAAACCTATGTAAGCATTGAGGAAGCTCGGGAAAACCATGCACAGGTCGATTTCGAAAATTCGATTGCCCAACCAAAAAAGTTGGGTATTACTGTAATAAATGATGTGGGCGTTTCTACGCTTAAAAACTATATTGATTGGACCCCTTTCTTTTCTACATGGATGTTGAAAGGAAAATATCCAAGAATTTTTGAGAACAAAACCATTGGCATTGAAGCAAAAAAGCTTTTTGATGATGCTCAGGAAATGCTTGAGAAAATTGAAAAGGAAGATTGGCTTTTAAGCAAAGGTGTTTGTGGTATTTTCGAAGCCAATTCAATTGGAGATGATGTGCAGGTGTATGAAAATGGCGATTGGAAAACAACGTTTCATTTTCTAAGACAACAAGGTAAAAAAGGCAGCGGATATCCAAATTATAGTCTTTCCGATTTTATTGCTCCCAAATCTTCAGGAAAAAAAGATTATATAGGTGGTTTTGCCGTTACGGCAGGAATTGGAATTGAAAGGCTTATTGAGCGTTTTGAGAAAGATCACGATGATTATAACAATATAATGATCAAATCACTTGCTGATCGACTCGCTGAAGCTTTTGCCGAATATTTGCATGAAAGAGTAAGAACGAAAATTTGGGCCTATTCCGATAAAAAACTTAACAATGAAGATTTAATTTCCGAAAAATACCAGGGAATCAGACCGGCTCCGGGTTATCCTGCCTGTCCTGATCATACCGAGAAAAAGCTTCTCTTTGATTTGCTGGAAGTTGAAAAAAATACAGGGATAAGTTTAACCGAAAGTTTTGCCATGTATCCCGCATCATCGGTCAGTGGTTTTTATTTTGCCAGACCGGAAAGCAAATATTTTGGATTGGGAAAGATTTCCAAAGACCAGCTAATTGATTATTCAAAAAGGAAGGGCATGTCGCAGCATGAAATGGAAAAATGGCTGGCCCCAAATCTTAATTACGAAACAAATTTATGAAAGTAACCGAACACATAAAAAACGCTAAAGACACGCTTTTTTCATTTGAAATTTTACCACCGTTAAAAGGACAGGGTGTAAAGTCAATTTTTGATGCGATCGATCCATTGATGGAATTCAATCCGCCTTTTATAGATGTTACTTATCATAGAGAAGAAATTGTTTACAAAAAGAAAGCAAACGGATTATTGGAAAAAACCGTGGTCAAAAAAAGGCCGGGTACTGTCGGAATTTGTGCAGCCATCATGCACCAATACAAAATAGACACTGTACCTCATATTATTTGTGGAGGGTTTAACAAGGAAGAAACAGAAAACGCACTAATAGACCTCAATTTTCTTGGTGTGGATAATGTGCTCGTATTAAGAGGTGATGCTCCGAAATCGGATCGAAAATTTATCCCCGAGGAAAACGGACATGCTTATGCCCTGGATTTACTAAATCAGGTAAAAGACATGAACGAAGGAAAATATCTCGATGAAGATTTAAAACATACCTGGAAAACCAATTTCTGTGTTGGCGTAGCCGGTTATCCTGAAAAACACTTTGAAGCGCCAAACATGAAACTTGATATTAATTTTCTTAAACAAAAGGTAGATCAGGGCGCTGATTATATCGTTACGCAGATGTTTTTTGATAATTCAAAATATTTTGAATTTGTTGACACATGCAAGTCAAACGGGATAAATGTACCGATCATTCCCGGATTGAAACCGATCACCGCATTAAGTCAAATGACAATGCTTCCGAGTGTATTTCATATCGATCTACCGGATGAATTGGTCAATGAATTATCAAAATGCAAAGACAATGCATCGGCCAAAGAAGTGGGAATAGAATGGGCAATTCAGCAATCCAAAGAGCTCAAAGAAAAGGGTGCGCCATGTTTGCATTATTATACCATGAGTAAATCAGAGGCAACCCGCAAAATCGCTGAAGCATTATTTTAGTATTATTCCCGGACCCGGCAACAAGCACGGGATCCGGGATCTCCTAAAATAATAGATCTCATCTTTTAGTTTAAACCTTTAACTTCGCTTTGTGAAAATCATAGAATGCCCACGTGATGCCATGCAGGGGATAGATCAATTCATCCCAACTAAAGACAAGATCAGGTATATTAATCAATTGCTAAAAGTTGGCTTTGATACCATCGATTTTGGAAGCTTTGTTTCACCAAAGGCAATACCACAGATGCGGGATACAGCAGAGGTTTTAGCGGCCTTGGAATTAGACAATAGCACTACAAAATTGTTGGCCATTGTCGCCAATCTCAGAGGAGCGGATGAAGCTTGTAAATTTGATGAAATCGACTATTTGGGTTTCCCACTTTCATTATCAGAGACTTTTCAGCAAAGGAATACCAATAAAAGTATTGCCGATGCCATAGATAGCTTAAAAGGCATTCAGGATTTATGTACAAAGCACGATAAAACCCTTGTTACTTACTTATCAATGGGTTTTGGCAATCCCTATGGCGAAAATTGGGACACCGAAACTGTTGAGGAATTTGTTCAAATACTTGATGAAATAGGCATTAAAATAATTGCCTTATCCGATACCATAGGTGCTGCAGAACCGCAAACTATTCATTATATCTTTAATCATCTCATTCCTACCTTCCCTCAAATAGAATTTGGCGCACATTTGCATACAGTTCCTGATACATCGTATGTAAAAATTGAAGCGGCAATTGAAGCCGGGTGCAGGCGATTTGACGCAGCCATTAAGGGTTTTGGAGGTTGTCCAATGGCCAAGGATGAATTAACGGGGAATTTGGATACGATACGGTTAATTGATTTTTTTAATAGAAACCAAATCCAACTGGAAGGATTTAACACAAGTGCTTTCAACAAGTCTATCGAAAAAGCATCTCAGATATTTCCTACATAAATTCTTATAGTGACTTAAAAGTGTTCAACCTATATCAGGGTCGGACAACTCCTAACTCCCAACTCCTAACTCATAACTCTCATCTCACTTCCCATCCAACATTCTCTTATAATCATTAATAAGATACTTGTACTTACTTTCTTTTTCGCCACCCATATGCTCCTTGTATTTGTGATAATAGACTTTTAGGTTGTTCAATTTAGAATGGGCGACTTCTATATCACCGATTTCATAATAAGCTTTTAAAAGCGCGAGGTTTAAATCAAAGTACATATTGTCCTGCTGATAAATCATAACCTGGTTTAAAAGCTCCAAAGCTTCATTGTATTTTCCTTCCCTACAGAGTACAATTCCTTCAATGGCATTTAAATCGTTTTCCGGGTCTTTTGCTTTGCTCCGCAAGCGATCAAATTCAGTCCTTGCCTTATTCACATCCATCTCCAGATGTTCAAGTATGTACTTATTCAGAACACCGGGATTTAACTCTTCTTTCAGATCTACCAGTTCTTTGTAGTATTCAGATTTTAATTCCTGAGGTATTTTAGATGAGCTTATCAAAAGAATGAGAATATTGTTTTTAACATTAACACTCGCTTCATGATAATTGGAATAGAAAATTTTTTCCACGGCCTGATGATAGGCCTTTGCTTTAATTTTATCACTTCCTTCCAAAATATCCAGAATATAGGTTTTATACAGCAAAGGCAGCTCCTGAGAATCGAGCATTTCCATGTATTCCTTAAAACTAAAAAACTCAGGAGTAAATGCTTTTTGAGCAGATTTTTGTAAGGTACCTTCCTCTATTTTATGCGCAGCTCTCAAGGAAAAATCATAAAATATTTTATTAAATAAATGGCCTGAATTTATCCATTTTTTGATTTTGTCTAATTCCTTATAATTGGCAGCAACCGAGTTGTATTTAAAATTTTGCTCGTTATAGTAAACGTGATAAAAATTTCTTCGGCTCTCATTTAAAAAATTTATATACAATGATCGAAAATCATCTCTGGAATGACTTGCTTCCAATTCTTTTTTAACATCCTCAAATTCGGACTCAAACTGATCCATTAATCCCTGATTTCTCAAATAGCGTAAATAAATGATTTCGGAATTCAGAGCGGCATAGGATTCTTCCGGAATGATATAAATCAATAGGTATTTTTTCAGGATATCCTTGTATTCGTTAACTCTGCGATAGACCTGGGGCGAAGGAAAAATTTTACTTAGAGCTTTGTTATTCGGCAAATCATCTTTGCCTTTTTTGATCACCAAATCGGTAAGCCTAATATAGTTTTTGTGTTGTTTGGGATTCTCAAATGCTACGAAATTCAGAAAATGATCAATTTCTGAAGGTTTTAAAGTATTGAGTATTTCAAAAGCTTCTTTGAGGGGTTGCATTTAATTCGCTTTGAACTCAAATATGAAGATAATTCTGAATTTTAAAGAAAGTATGATCTAATAATTGATAGGAAAATTGCGAAAAACACATTTTCAAATAATTGAATAAATCGGTCATTAAAGTCATTAACAGATAATTTTGGTGATGTTTTATATTACTTGTAATCAATTTTCTTATGAAAAAAGTCCTTTTAGAAATTATGGATAATTAGGCACAACTAATGCTATTTTGTTCAAAATGGATTATTTATGAAAAGACAGATATCATGTTTAACTGTTATTCTTATTCATGTTTTTTTCCCTGTAAAATCTGATGTCATTAAAGGGAAAACACCATTATTTTCTAAGGCTGCAACTAATTGCGCGCGAACTTCTGCACAGATCACTTTGGAAATTAACAATGTCAGGGCGATGCTTAGTATGTCTGATAAATGGTGGACAGTAACTTCTCCAACTAGGCCTGTTTATGAAATCCCTAAAAATGATAATCCATACCTCCCAAAGAAAAACTCACTTTTTGCAGGTGCGCTCTGGCTTGGAGGTGTAGATGCTGCTACAGACCAGATTCTGATGGCAGGACATACTTATAGACAAGCACATTATTCCTACTGGCCCGGGCCTATAAAAAACTCAAATCTAAGTATTCAAGCTCAGGAATGTGAGGATTGGAATCGGTTTTTTAAAGTGAATAAAGATGAAATTGAAGATTTTGTGGTTGCTTATCAGCAAGGACTGATTCAATCAATAAATGACGTTCCCGTTGAAATTTTAAAATGGCCGGGAAAAAACAACCCTCATCTATCCAATGAAATTGCCGATATGTCATATAATCTCGCTCCTTTTTCAGAACAGTATTCAGGAATTCAAGATGGTATTTATGATCCGCTTCAAGGAGATATTCCAGTAATCCTGGGTGATGAGGATATCTGGTGTATTTATAATGATATTGGTGGAGCTAAGGAATTTGGTAGTGTATCATCAGGACATTTACCCGCTGGATATCAAATAAAGGAAACTGCGTATGGTTTTGCAACAAATGACCAACTAAATGATATGACTTTTTATCATTATGAGGTGAGCAATAAAGGCCCTTACCTTATAAATGACTTCTATTTAGGGCATTGGGTTGATCCGGATATAGGTAATCCTGATGATGATTTTATTGAATGTGACATTATCAGAAATATGGGTATTTGTTATAATGCTGATGATTTTGATGAAGGAATTAGTGGCTATGGATCTTTACCACCAGCCATTGGTATTGATGTTTTTAATGCCCCAAAGGCATTTTATTCTATATCTGCTGACGGAATTGATAATGACGGTGATGGACTGATTGATGAAGGTGAGCATGGATATGAGATATTCGAAGGTGATGGAATTGACAATGATCATGACGGAATAGTAGATGAATTTAATGAGGAACTTGGAATGAGTAAATTTGTCTACTATAACAATAATAACAGTCCTATTAATGGTTCACCAAGTTCAATTGAGCATTTTTACAATTACCTTCAAGGAATTTGGAAAGATGGATCCACAATGACTTACGATTTTCGATTTGGAACAGATCAAAACTTTCCTCAAACTGATTATATGTTTCCAAACAATAGTTTGATTCAATTGAACGCGCTACAAGGCAACCCACCACTATCTGCTCCTTTTGATACCCCCTGGAATGAAGAAATCGCACTAAATGCAGGTGATGATCGCAGATTTGTAATGTCATTTGGACCAATGAAACTTCAGCCTGGTGAAGTATTTGAAACAACAATTTCTGTTCCTTGGGCACAATCAGCTTTAGGTGATAATCGAAGCAGTGTTGATAAACTTAAATGTGTTGATGACTATGTTCAACAAATTTATGATTCAGGATTCCAGTTGGTAAATGGACCTGATGCTCCTGATTTACAGATTATTGAAAGGGATCGTGAATTGCTAATAAATCTGTTTCCTAGTGACTTTGCTGTAAATAACAACGGTAACTTAACTTCCACGAATACAGAGAGTTATTTTGAATATGATCAGCTAACAGGTGGCTACTTTGCATTTGAAGGATACAAAGTATACCAATTGCTAAATCAAAATGTAATTACAGATGATCTCAATGACCCGAATTTAGCAAGATTGATTTCACAAAGCGATATTCAAAATGGTGTAACTGATATAAATGATTCTGAATTTCAGTTTAATTCATTTGGATGTAGCTCAGTTCCTGTCCTTAAGGTGCAAGGAAGCGATAGTGGATTGAATAAGTCCATTGTTTTCAGGAATGATTTATTTGACAATGGAAATCGAATAATAAATAACAAAAGTTATTATTTCATGGCTGTAGCTTATGGATACAATGCGAAAGCTGATAGTTTAAATTCTGTTCCACTAATTAATAAATATTATAAGACCTATGTTCAGAGTAGAAGAAATTCTACGGTTAAAAGTGCAGTACCTTTTAGAAATCCAAATGGTAGTACTACAATTAATTCTAATGCCATTTCTATGGTGGTGAAATCAGGAAGTGGGAATGGGGGCAATTTTCTGAATTTCGCCACAGGAATAGAAGATGATATATTGGCAGGCAATTCTCCTCATTTAGTATATGATAATAATTCTAGTCCTCTTGATATAAAGGTTTACAATCCAAATGCTGCGCCAACGGATTCTATTGAAGTTTCTTTGACGAGTAGACTTGAATTTTCTAAAACCGGCAATAACTATAATTTTTTACCAGGAGACACGATAATTTGTACTGAAACTTTTAACAATTCGGATTCACTGATACTTGTTCAAGCAGTGGATCAAGAACCGGGTATTGCGGTTGTATTAGAAGAACGATTGGATTTGGAAACACCAACAACTAAAACTTTGGAAGTTAGGCTTCTCAATGGTGTGGAAGGAGGAAAGTTTATAAAAACATATTATAAAATCAAAAGGGCACCTGATTTTGTTTTTGACAAATTGGTTAAATATCCATGCCAATTTCAAGTAAAAGGTATTCCGATTTCAAATTCGACTTGCATTGATTTTAAGGAGAATGATTTCTGGACTATAAGTAATAATGGAGCTAAAATTAAATGTCAAAACCCAATTAGTTTTGGTATCGAAGAACTTCTTCCATCCTTGGGTTTAAAAGTCAGTATTGATCATTCTTTTGCCGCAGGATATAATTCTATTGATATTGATAACATTAATAATGGTTTTATTAATGCTACAGTTAAATACAACAACCCAAATGATAAAAGATTAAAGATAATTGACTCAGACTCTTTTCAATGGTTTAATGAAGTAAGTTTAATTGGTTACGATTATGTCCCAATGGATTATTATGGCACCTTAAGAAACGTGTTGCAAGGTTCTTTTTTACCAATTGTAGCATCAAGTGGTTCTGAACCTTTCAAAAAAGGTTGGGCCTATTGGTTTGGCCAGGCGGAACAAATTAGCACGATTAATAATGTTGATATCGTATTAACCAATGATAGCTTAAAATGGACAAGATGTCCCGTGATACAAGTTCAGAGTCCCAATACTAGTATTGTAAATCCAATAGTTTCCAAATCTCAAAAGAGTAGACAAATGAGTGTTAACAAAGGAGGACTTCCTGATGGAAGTAAGTCATTATTCCCTAATGGAACCAATTCTTTGAGCAAAGGATATGGATGGTTTCCTGGTTATGCTATCGATATTAATTCTGGAAAAAGGCTAAATATGGCATTTACAGAAAATTTAGCATTGGATAGTACTGCAGGCAATGATTTAATTTATAACCCTCAAGAGGACGATAGTATTCCACATCATTATATCGTGGTTACAAATCTTGAATATGATATGGAAGAACCAAATAGCGAATTCCAGCATCTGTTAGACTCTGTATTTGAAGATCAAACGATAACCCGATCTGTTAATTACATGGATTTATATTCTAAAATTTTTACATGGACTGGTATACTTCAGTATGATCAGACTTTAGGGACAAATACCTTGGGTCTGCCTGAAATGCGAGTTAAACTTCGTGTAAATGCTCCTTATAAGATGACAGAAAACGGTATAGACCCGACCTGGGCTTTTAAAATCAATGGTGGTGCAATTCAAAATAGAACAGCCGATAATATTTTGGACGGAGTTAAATTGGTTCCTAATCCATATTTATTTGCTTCTCCTTATGAAGGCGGTGGTTCGTCAAGAATGGTGAAAATTACGGAGTTGCCAAATGAGTGCGTAATAAATATTTATGACATGAATGGAGTATTGATTAGGTCCTTTGATAGAAATTACCCTTCTGATTATTTTGGTTCAGAAGGAGCAATCCAGAACTGGGATTTGAGAAATGAAAATGGCTTGGAAATATCTTCGGGAGCCTACCTGATTCATGTTAGTACAAAAAATAAAGAAACAGTTAGAAAATTCTTTTATGTCAGAGGCGATCTTTCAAATCGGTAAAATTAAAAGTTGAGTTTATGAATCATTATCGGCTGTTCAATACCTTATTTCATCACTCTTTATTTTGTACCATAATAATTATCAACAGTATATTTTCGAATATTTCCGCACAAGGCAACTGTGCAAGAGCCACTTCTCAGATAGAACTCGATATCAATAATGTTCGAACGACATTACACAATGGCGGTGACATGTGGTGGACTGTCATTTCCCCAAGTGCAGCTCGCTATGAAATCCCAAAACAGGATAATCCCAGTGCCAATAAATCGCATTCACTTTTTGCCGGTTCCATTTGGCTCGGAGGAATAGACAATAACAACAATGAACTGCTTGTAATAGCAAGCACCTACCGCCAATCTCACTATTCTTTATGGCCGGGACCGGTGTTAGGCTCCGGAGCAGGGGTTTTCACCAATGCGGAAACCTGTAAGGAATGGGACAGACAATTCAAAGTGAACAGAGATGAAATCGCTCAATTTCTACTTGATTTTGAAAATGGATTAATTTTAAAGGAAGAAGATATTCCGGCAGCCATACGCTATTGGCCGGGAAGAAATAATCCATTTCTGCAAGGCGAGATTTCAGATCTTGATATGGAACTGGCTCCTTTTATTGAACCGGAAAAAGAAGACGGAATTTACAATCCGCTGGATGGAGATATTCCCGATATCAAAGGCGATCAGAGTATTTGGTGGGTGATGAATGATATTGGCAATCAAAAAGAGTTTGGAGGTGTATTTGGTGGCGCACCTCCAATAGGTATGGAAATTCAAGTTTTGGCGCATGCATTTGCCACAGATGATCCATTAAATGACGCTACGCTTTACAATTATAGATTCATCAATAAAAGCCATCGAGATATTGCTGAAACGCACATTTCACAATGGGCAGACCCCGATCTGGGTTTTGCGGGAGATGATTTTGTTCAATCCGATGTAGGAAGGGGATTGGCAATTTGTTTTAATGGGGATGATTTTGATGAAAGTATTGCAGGCTATGGCGATAAACCGCCGGCGATTGGTATAGATTTTTTTAGTGGTCCCCTAGCTGATTTTGATACCATTGGCGATGGAATTGATAATGATGGCGATGGTTTGGTCGATGAAGCGGATAATGGTTTTGCCATATTTGAAGGGGATAGCCTTGATAATGACTGGGATGGCATAATTGATGAATTCGGGGAGCGTATAAGCATGAGTAATTTCATGTATTACAATGGAAATTCTAATCCCGCCAATGGGAATCCGGGATCAGCTTTTGATTTCTTTGCTTACACCAGAAGTCTTTGGAGAGATGGAACAAAACATACCCATGATTTTGCTCAGGGATTGCAACAAAATTTTCCTGCAACTAATTATATGTTTCCAGGCAACTCATGGCAAGAATTAAGTGATAGATTAGGTAATCCGAGCCATATTCCAAATTATGAACCATGGGATGAATTTATTTCTGGGAATCAACCGGCAGATCGTCGTTTTGTACCATCAATTGGTGCTTTTTCAATGGAACCGGGAGCTTTGGTAGAATATACGGTTGGTGTGCCCTGGGCCCAGGCTGAATTCGGTGGTTCCAGAGCCAGTTTTGACAAATTGCTCTGCGCGGATGATTATATACAATGCTTATACTATAACGGAGATATTCAATTTTTAAATGGACCCGATGCTCCTGATGTTACTATCCGGGAACTGGAAAATGAAATTCGTCTTAATCTTGTTCCAGCCAAAATGAACGTTTTGAAAAATGGCAGACTTGAAATACAGAATACAGAAATTTACTCCGAAGACGATATAGATATAGGCGCATCTTATGATTTTGAAGGCTATTTGGTGTATCAGCTGATCGATGAAAATATTGATCCTTCTGAATATAAAAATCCTGATAAAGCAAGATTAATATATCAATGCGATTTAGAAAATGGCATAAGTCAAATTACCAATTTTACATCTGCCTTTGAAAGCCGGCAATGCTATTTTAATGCCTCAGTTGAGGTGCAGGGATTAGATAAAGGAATTCAGAGAAGCATTTCAATCAAAGAAGATGCTTTTGATGATAATTCGAAATTGGTCAATAACAAAGAATACTATTATAGTGTAGTGGCTTATGGCTATAATAAAAGAGCCAATGAACTAAATCAATTGAGCAATTTGAATGAAAGGGTCTATCAAACATACATAGAAAGCAAAAAGAACATCAAAATTTATAAAGCCATTCCTCATGCCAAACCCGGAAGTATAATCACTGAAAATGCAGATGCCGGATTTACAATGAAACTAATTTCAGGTAAGGGAAATGGAGGAAATGTATTAGACTTTATTGAGGGTGTTGAAGACTCAATCTTAACAGGTAAAAAGCCAAATCTGATTTATCAAGAAAAAAATTCACCGCTAAATTGTTATCGATACGACCCATTTGCTCAAGATTTACCCGATTCAATTAGTATTTATTTGACATCCAGACTCGAATACGACAAACTCAATAGTGATATTCAGTTTTTTCCAGGTGATACGATAGTTTCATCCGGAGATTATATAAGTCAAGAGGTGGTAATGGACGGTTTTGGCAGTATCAGTTATACTATTAATCCTTATAAAAGACAGCAACCAGGAATGGCAATTGTAATTACAGAAAGAGAGAATCTCGAAACGGATAAAACAAAGACCCTTGAAATCAGACTTTTAAATGGGGCAGAAGGTGGAACATTTATTCGAGAGGTTATAGAAATTTATCGTATTGGGGGTGAAGAGTCATATAAAGGCGTCACGAAAAGGTCTGCAGGCTTTCATCTACTAAATGACACGAGTTCAAATGCTGTTTGTACAGATTTTGAAAACAATGATTTCTGGAATGTCAGTGCTGGAGGTAGAATTTATAAAGGATCTATACCAATAACGGAAAACAGAGAAGAACTCATACCCGAACTCGGTCTTGCAATAAATATCTTCAATGCTGAGAACCCCGGATTCAAAAATAAGGAGATAGGTTTTGAGGATAATGGATTTATTTCAGCTGAGATCAAATATTCTGATTTAGATCAAAAATGGCTGATTCCCATAAATTTTGACTCTTTACCCTGGATTAGCCCAAGACCAAATTCTTTATTTAATTATGATCAATTGGATGTTTATCAGGATGTATTGGAAGGCTCATGGTCCACATGGTTGTCCACAAAGGCGGCCTTTGTCGATGAGAGTATAGCACCTGGTGTGGATGCCAGAAACCCTGAAGGATGGGCTTATATTCAGGATCTGCCAAATGTTGACATCGTTTTTACACAAGACCGAAGCAATTGGACAAGATGCCCTGTACTTCAAATGGCACCACCTGAAGTAAGTATTGTTAATCCGGTTGTTAACCGGGTTCAGAAAAGTGAAAAACTCAGTTTAGGTAAGAACGGTGAACCGGACGGAACTTTGGCAGCATACCCTGATGGTAGCACAGAATTATCAAAAGGATATTCCTGGTTTCCGGGATATGCCATAGACCTGGATCGTGGAATTCGATTAGGCCTTGCCTTTACAGAAAACAAATTGAGAGACTCATTAGGAACAAGCGGCAATGACCTGCTTTACAATCCAAATACAAATGATACCAATAATCATTATATCATGATAATCAACAGAGAATACGATTTTGAAAATTCTGAGGGAAGTTCAATACAGCGGATGTTTGATAGTACTTTTTTGGATCAAACAGTGACTAGAACAAGTCAGTACAGAATTTTATATGAGCAATTGTTTTCGTGGATTGGCATAATGAAGATCAATGAAGACTATTCGGAATTGTCTGAAGAAGAAAGAAAAGACGTACGAATTAAACTAAGAGTAAACCGTGAATATGATATGACTCAAAATGGAGTTAACCCCGAATGGAAATTTAAACTGAATCAAAACACAATATTTTCCAGATCTCAAATGAGCGAAGAGCTCAATAATATACGGATTGTTCCCAACCCCTATATTTTAGGTTCTAGTTATGAAAATACCATTGAGGATACAAGAGTTAAAATCACTCATTTACCTCCTAAATGCAAAATTGCCATCCACGGCATAGACGGCTCATTAATCAAATCATTCAATCGTGAATTTGATGAAAGTTTTCTTGGGTCTGAAGGGGCCACGCAGATTTGGGATTTGACCAATGAATCGTTTCAACCCATTAATTCAGGCGTATATTTGATTCACGTAGAAGCTGATGAAATTGGTGAAATTGTGCGAAAGTTCTTTTATGTGAGGCGCATTGATAATATCAGCTATGATTTTTAGCTTCTAACGTAATGATTTATACCACTTAGATTAAAACAATTCCAAATATTTTAATATATCCTTAAGTTAGTGTTAAATCAAATGCAATGCTGCATTCAGGCGGAGCTAAAAAATTAGTGAAATTCAGTTTATTAATCGTAATACTTTCATTTGGAATATTTTGCTTTGAAGTTGAAGCTCAAATCAATCAGGACGTAGAATCTACAAAAAAAAGCCTTCTTTATAAAGAAAGGATTAAAACAGAATGTAATCGATCTACTTCAAGAGAAACTTTAGAAATCAATAATGTCAGAACCTTGCTTCACAATGGCGGAGACATGTGGTGGACGGTGGTAGCACCCAGCAATGCCCAATATGAAATCCCAAAGCAAGATAACCCCAGTGCTCCTAAAAGACACTCTCTTTTTGCAGGTTCGGTTTGGATTGGTGGTGAGGATCTTACCTCCGGAGAACTTCTCGTATTAGCCAGCACCTACAGACAATCGCATTATGCCTTATGGCCTGGGCCTTTATATGCTTCAGGGCCTAATCAGGGTGAAATAAGCGCTGCCGAATGCAATACCTGGGATGAGCATTTTAAAGTCAGCAGGGCCCAAATCGAAGATTATTTAGAGGACTATCAATCTGGTAAAATACAATCTATAGAAGATATTCCCGAAGCAATTCTAAACTGGCCCGGTAGATCGAACCCTTACATCACCTCAGCGGATGGAGCCTTTAATGATCAGGTGGTTGATATGGATCGCGATTTGGCACCCTTTGATGAGTTTATTCAAATAGAAGAAGAAGGCGCCGGAGATGGAATTTACAATCCATTGCAAGGGGACGTGCCTTTTATATATGGTGATGAAGGTATCTGGTGGGTGATGAATGATGCCGGTAATGAAAAGGAATTTGGCCAGGTTATCGGAGCTGCACCGCCCTTTGATATGGAGATTCAAATAATGGGTTTTGGTTTTGCAACCAATGATGTATTAAATGACATGACTTTTTATTGGAACCGCTTATTGAATAGGGGAACAAGGATTCTTGGAGAAACCAGAATGGGACAATGGGTTGATCCGGCACTTGGATTTGGTTTTGATGATTATGTAGAAGTAGATGTACCAAGAGGTCTTGGAATGGCTTATAATGGTGATCAATTTGACGAGGGAATTGGTGGTTATGGCGAAAATCCGCCTTCAGTAGGCGTTGATTATTTTGAAGGACCCTGGGCCGATAAAGATACCATCGGAGACGGAATTGATAATGACCTTGACGGTTTGATCGATGAACCGGAAAGGGGATATGCCGTTTATGAAGGCGATGGCATAGATAATGATAAGGATGGTGAAATTGACGAGGTTGATGAATTGATCATCATGTCGAACTTTATGTATTATGTCAATAATAGCAATCCGGTAAATGGCAATCCGGGATCTGCCTTGGACTTTTTTAATTATTTGAGAAACCTATGGCGCGATGGAACAAATTGCACATACGATCTTATGCAAGGCACCAATCAAAGTTTTCCGGTTTGCAGCTTTATGTTTCCGGGTTCTTCTGATTTGGAAATAGGCTGGGGACTGGGTGGTACTCCTGATCAACCTTTTGCAGGTCCTCAAAATGTACCATGGGATGAAGTAATTGCCGGGAATCAACCATTTGACCGTCGTATGTTGCAATCGGCCGGACCTTTTACCCTTGAACCGGGTGCATTGAATGAATTGACCATTGGAATTCCATGGGCGCGTACAGGTGCAGGCGGCTCCCGCGGATCACTGAACAAGCTCAAGGTCGCAGATGATATTTGTCAAAAATTATACGATAATGATTTTCAATTACTTTCTGGTCCTGATGCCCCGGATGTGACCATCACTGAACTGGATCGCGAGATTATCATTACCATCGAGCCGAGCGAGTTCACCATTGTCAACCAGGGTGAGCGTCAGGCGATGAACACGGAGACTTATCGCGAATTTGAAGCCAATATTGGAGACTTCTACAATTTTGAAGGTTACCTCTTCTATCAATTGGCCGATAACACGGTGACCGAGGCCGACCTTGACAATGCGGATCGCGCCAGACTGATCGCGCAGTGCGATGTAGCCAATGGGGTGACCACGATCATCAATTATGAAAACGATGTGACCCTGGGCGAAGATATTTTTGTACCGATCATTAAAGTGGAAGGCCAGGACAATGGCATTTTCAGAACCTTGCGCGTCAGCGATGATGCCTTTGCCGAGGGGGATCCGAAACTGGTAAATCACAAGAGCTATACCTTCCTTGTGCTCTCTTACGGTTACAATGCGGCGATGGCGCAGGCCAACCTGGGCGATAACGTAGGGGACCGAAAAGAGCAGCCTTTTATTCTGGGTCGAAGAAACGGTATCCGGAAAGTGGCGGTGCCGCATCCCAACGTCGGGCAGGTGCTGAACTCGGGCTATGGCGATGAGTTTGTGCTGACCGCCGAGAGCGGCATTGGCAACGGGGGTAACATCCTGGAATTTGTCGGAGGGGTGGAAGAGAGCATTTTAAACAAGGCGCCATTTGAGCGCACCTACCGAGCGGGCTCGGGCCCGATATCGGTGAAGGTCTATGATCCCAAGCTGGTGAAGGCCATCGACAACATGGAGCTTCGTCTGACCAGCCGCTTGCAGTACAACAGCGCCGATAATGATTACAAATTCCTTCCTGGCGACACCTTGGTTTCGCTGGGCAATTACACGGGACAGGAAGTGGACAATTCTTCGGGAGCTACGATCGCCTATACGATCAGTCCCTACAAACGCCAGATCAAAGGAAGAGCGGTTGTGGTGCGTGAGGTACCGGAGCTGGAGACGGCCGATAGCAAGACCCTGGAGATCCGAATGCTGAACGGGGATGAGAACGGGGCCTTTGTCCGGGACGTGATTGCGATCCGCCGTGAAGGTGGCGAGGAGAGTTATTTGGGCGGCACCAAGCGTCCGGCCAACTTCTGGCTGGAAGGCGACAGCTCATCGATAGCCCAGGCGATCGACTTTAAAGAGCATGACCTCTGGACCCTTGAAGGGAACGGGGTTGTGGTGAAGGGCGTTGTGCCGGTGAGCGCCGATGGCGAGCAGACGGTGCCCGAGTTTGGCTTATCGGTACAGATGAGCCGCGGCTTTAACCCGGGTTTTAGAAACAGGGATAAGGGCTTTGAGGAGAACGGCTTCCAGGACGCGAGCATTGAGTACGCCGACCGTCTTCAGGATTGGCTGATCCCGATCGATTTTAGTGATTTACCCTGGATCGGACAGGCCCCGCGTTCATTGACCACCTATGATCAGCTGGACGTGTATCAGAATGTATTGGATGGCTCCTGGAGCACCTGGTTATCGACCAAAGCGGCCTTTGCCGATGAGAGCATTGCTCCTGGCGTGGACGCAAGAAACCCCGAAGGCTGGGCCTATATGCAGGACTTGCCAAACGTGGACGTGGTCTTTACCCAGGACAGAAGCAAGTGGACGCGTTGTATGGTAGTTCAGATGGCACCGCCAACGGTGAGCATTGTGAACCCGGTGGTGAACAGGGTACAGAAAAGCGAGTTGCTGAGCGTGGACAAAGACGGGCAACCGGATGGCGCAGTGGCGGCCTTCCCAGATGGCAGCACCGATCCGGCGACAGGCTATAGCTGGTTCCCGGGTTATGCGATCGATGTGGACAAGGGCATACGATTGAACATGGCCTTTACCGAAAACAAACTGGTCGACTCGGTGCTGGGTAACGATGGCTTGTACAACCCGACCAGCAACGATACCAATAATCACTACATCATTGTGACCAATATGGAATACGACTTTGAAGTGGCAGGACAACCGAGTGCTTACCAGCGCTTGATGGACAGCACCTTCGAGGATCAAACCACCAGTCGAACCAGTCAGTACCGGGTGACCTACGAGGAAACCTTTAGCTGGATAGGGATGATGAAGATCAATCCGAGTTTTGTATCGCTGCCGGTGGAAGATCGCGGCGATGTCAGGATCCGCCTGCGCGTGGACAGGGATTACGAGGCCACCGAAAACGGCGTACCACCGACCTATACCTTTAGCACGATAGGCTCACAGGCGATCCTTGCAAGCAAGGAGAAAGCCCAAAGTGATCTGGATATCATAAGATTGGTGCCTAACCCATACTACGCTTATTCGGAATACGAACAAAGCCAGGTGGATAAAAATGTCAAGATCACCAATTTACCGGCACAGTGTACCATCTCGATCTTCTCGATGAACGGTTCACTGGTGCGACAGTTCAACAGAAATGTGGCAGAAGATGTGGCTGGACTGGGTCTGAGCAGTCAGAACTGGGAGTTGACCAACGAAGAAGGTATCCCGGTAGCCAGTGGCGTGTACATCGTCCATATCGATGCGGGAGAACTTGGGGAGAAGGTGGTGAAATTCTTCCATATCAACAGACCAATTGACCTTGATACTTTCTAAAATTATAGGCGTTTTTTGATAATATTGAATAAAGAAATTATATAAAAACGCTGTTTAAGCTCCAAAAAAGCTTAAATATCCCCCAATCTGCGCATTTTTTACTTTGTTTTTTTCTGTAAATTCATGAAAAAAGAATAATGGATTCTCATAAAATGGTATGGTTTATTCGTGCTAATAAAGCGAATCACAAAACTCATGAAAACAGTAGAAAAATTAGTATTGACCTTTATTTTATCATTGGTAATTGCTTATTGCGGTTATGCTGAAATTGATAAACACTCAAATGCAAAATCTAAAGGTTTTAATGCTAATCAAAAGTATACTGCTGCCCAGTGTGCCAGATCCAGCTCCAGAGAAGTTTTAGAAATAAACAATGTAAGAACCTTATTGCATAATGGAGGTGACATGTGGTGGACTGTTACCGCTCCCGAAGCGGCACGTTATGAAATTCCAAAACAAGACGACCCAAGTGCCCCAAAACAACATTCTCTATATGCCGGCTCAATTTGGCTGGGAGGACAGGATGAGTCTACAGGAGAATTGCTGGTTCTGGCCAATACTTATAGACAAACAAATTATTCTCTTTGGTCGGGCCCGCTTTATGAATCTGGACCGGACCGGGGTACCATTTCAACAGAAGAATGTGCAACATGGGATGTACATTTCAAGATAAGCAGAGATGAGGTTGAAAATTATATCGATGAATATCAGGCAGGCAGAATTCAATCGGTGGAAGATATTCCAGAACCCATACTGAACTGGCCCGGAAGAAATAATCCCTACATCACTTCCCCGGATGGTTTGTTCAATGACAGAACTGTTGATATGGATCGTGATTTGGCCCCTTTTGATGAATTTATACAAATTGAAGAAGAAGGAGCCGGAGACGGAATTTACGATCCTTTGCAAGGGGATGTGCCCTTTATTTTTGGAGATGAAGGCATTTGGTGGGTAATGAACGATGAGGGAAATTCTAAGGAATTTGGAGGTGTAATTGGAGCAGCTCCTCCCATAAATATGGAAATTCAAGTGATGGGATTTGGCTTTGCAACCAATGACGTATTAAATGATATGACCTTTTACTGGAACAGGCTACTCAATCGTGGATCAAGAATAATTGTAGAAACCAGAATGGGGCAGTGGGTGGATCCTGACCTTGGATTTGCAGAGGACGATTATGTTGGAGTTTGTGTGCCCAGAGGCCTTGGAATCTGTTATAATGGCGATGAATTTGATGAAGGAATTTCCGGATATGGTGAAAATCCGCCATCAGTAGGTGTTGATTATTTTGAAGGCCCATGGGCAGATAAGGACACTTTAGGCGATGGTATAGATAATGATGGAGATGGCTTCATTGATGAACCTGACAAGGGATATGAAGTTTATGAAGGTGATGGAATAGACAATGATAAAGATGGCGAGGTGGATGAAATAGATGAGTTAATAATCATGTCGAATTTCGTGTACTATAATAATAGTGAAAGCTCTATCAATGGTGAACCAGACAATGCACAAGACTTCTTTAATTATTTGAGAAATAAGTGGAAAGACGGTTCAAATTGCACTTATGACCTTGGACAGGGTATTCAACAAAGCTTCCCCCCCTGCGACTTTATGTTTCCCGGAGAATCAGACCTCGAAATCGGCTGGGGTTTAGGAGGAAACGTGCAACAACCGTATAGTGGCCCTCAGAATGTTGCTTGGGATGAAACAGTTTCAGGAAATCAACCGGATGATCGAAGAATGCTTCAGTCGGCCGGGCCATTTACTTTGGAACCCGGGGCATTAAATGAATTGACAATCGGAATACCCTGGGCAAGAACCGGAGCCGGCGGGTCCAGAGGTTCTTTAGGAAAATTAAAGGTGGCAGATGACATCTGTCAAAAACTTTATGATAATGACTTTGAATTGCTCAACGGGCCTGATGCACCCGATGTTATCGTCACTGAACTGGATAAGGAAATTATATTAACAATAGAGCCCAGTGAATTTACTATTGTAAATCAAGGTGTTCGTCAGGCGATGAATACTGAAACATATAAGGAATTCGAAGCAAATGTTGGTGATTTTTACAGATTTGAAGGTTATTTATTCTATCAATTGGCGAATAATACAGTTACAGAAGCAGATCTGGATAATCCTGACAAAGCGCGATTAATAGCACAATGCGATATAGCTAATGGAGTTACCCGAATTATAAATTATGAAAATGATGTAACGATTGGTGAAAATATTTTTGTTCCGGTCATTAAAGTAGAAGGGCAGGATAATGGCATATTCAGAACCTTGAGAGTTACTGATGACGCCTTTGCTGAAGGTGATCCGAAATTAGTAAACCACAAGACTTATACCTTCCTTGTTTTATCCTATGGCTATAATCCCACTATGGCTTTCAAAAATTTAGGTGATAATGTTGGTGATAGGAAAGAACAGCCTTTTATTCTGGGCAGGAGAAATGGCATTAGGAAAGTAGTGGTTCCTCATCCTAGTGTTGGCACAATTCTTAATTCGGGATATGGCGATGAGTTTGAAATAACAGCAGAAAGCGGAATCGGGAATGGTGGAAATATCTTGGAATTTAAAACAGGAGTTGAGGAAAAAATCCTTTCAGGAACGCCTTATAAAAGAGTCTATAGATCAGGCTCAGGGCCGCTTTCAATCAAGGTTTATGATCCTAAATTGGTAAAGAGTGTTAATAATGCTGAAGTCGTATTAACAAGTCGGTTGGAATATGATATCACTGAGAATAATTTTCAGTTTCTCAAAGGTGATACCATCGAATCATTGGGAGATTATTTATCCAATGAAACTGTGAATATGGATGGCAATTCAATTCATTACCAAATCAATCCTTACAAAAGACAGACAAATGGAAAAGCCATTGTAATAAGGGAAGTTCCTGAATTAGAATCGGCTACTTCTAAAACATTGGAAGTAAGGCTATTAAACGGTTGTGAAAATGGAACATTTGTAAGAGATGTTTACGCAATAAGAATTGATGGAACTCAGCAAACGTATGAAGGAAGTGGAATAAAACGCCCTACAAAGTTTTGGTTAAATTCAGACAGCAGCAGCATAGTCAATGCAATCAATTTTGTAGAACACGATTTATGGACACTCAAAGCCGATGGCCTTGTTGTAAAAGGATCCGTTCCTGTTAGTGATGAAAGTGAACAAACTATTCCAGAATTTGGAATTTCTCTTGAATTGGAAAGAGGATATAATCCGGGTTATAAAAACAGGGAGGAAGGGTTTGAAAAGAATGGATTTCAGGATGCCAATATTGTTTATGAAAACAGATTACAGGATTGGTTAATCCCTATTGATTATGATAATCATCCATGGATTGATCAGGCTGAAAGTTCACTTATAACCTATGATCAACTCGATGTTTATCAGAATGTATTAGAAGGAAGCTGGTCAACTTGGATTTCATCAAAAAATGCATTTTCAGATGAAAGTATTGCTCCTGGAGTTGCTGTTCGTGAACCTGAAGGATGGTCCTATATACAGGATCTGCCAAATGTTGACATTGTATTTACTCGCGACAAAAGTAAGTGGACAAGATGTATGGTAATTCAAATGGCCTCACCTGACTCAAGTATTATTAGTAAGGTTGTAAATCGTTCTCAAAAAAGTGAGAAGCTTAGTGTGGATAAAAATGGAAACCCCGATGGTACAAAAGTTGCCTTTCCAAGTGGAAGTAATGAGAATTCCAGAGGTTATTCATGGTTTCCAGGCTATGCAATAGACATTGATAAAGGGATTCGTTTGAATTTGGCTTTTACCGAAAATAAATTGATTGATTCAGTTTCCGGAAATGATCTTTTGTACAATCCTGATACAAATGATCTTAATAATCATTACATCATACTAAGCAACATGCCTTATGACTTTGAAATTCCCGGAGTACAAAGCAAATTTCAAAGACAAATGGATAGCACCTTTGAAGATCAGAAAATCAGTCGATCCAACCAATATGGAGTTGTTTATGAGCAATCTTTTAGCTGGATAGGAATGATGAAAATAAAAAGAGCATTTGCAAATCTTCCTGAGGATGACAGAACAGACGTACGCGTAAAACTACGGGTTGAGAAGGATTATGAATCAAATGAATGTGGAGTTCCACCTACATATACATTTAGTACAAGTGGTTTTCAGTCTGTTCTTGAGAGTAAAGAAAAAGGACAAAGCGATTTGGACATTATAAGGGTTGTTCCGAATCCCTACTATGCCTATTCCGAGTATGAACAAAGTCAGGTTGATAAAAATGTAAAAATCACCAACCTTCCGGGTAAATGTAAAATATCTATTTTTTCAATGAATGGGTCCTTAATCAGGCAATTCAATAGAAATATTCCAGAGGATATTCCCGGACTTGGACTTAGCAGCCAGAATTGGGAGTTGACCAACGAAGAAGGTATCCCGGTTGCCAGCGGAGTTTACTTAATTCATATTGATGCAGGAGAGTTGGGAGAGAAGGTTGTTAAGTTTTTTAACATAAGCAGACCTGTTGACCTGGATACATTCTAAATGTGAAAATCGAGTAAATTTAAATTATGTGGCCTTTTTGAATAAAAGGCTCACTCTTTTATTATTCCGGTTATCTTTCTATACAAATCGGTATTCTGATAATTACCACCGAAAATTTCGCTATGTACACCGTATGCCCAGATATTGTTGTTTAATTGGTTGTAATTGAGCGCCTTAGATGAATATATAATTGTGTCTCCCTTGCTAATTTCAAAAACTCTATCGTAATTCTGAAAAGGATTGATCAATAAAAACAGATATGACTCCGAATTAAACCCTTCAATATTGACTATATAGTCTATATATGAATTTATTCTGTATAAATTATTTTTACTTTGAGTTTCAAGTAATTTTTCCAAACCTGTATAAGTCAAAATCAATACGTGAGAATCTGTGTTTCTAATTCTCGACCAGTTTTTTAAGCCCTCCATTACTAAATCAACAGAGTCTGGAATGCTAAAATTATTGTATATACCTGCAAATTTTTGACTTCCCTTTATCTTAACTTTATTTATATCAAGACTAATGTTGTAGTTTTTAATTCCGAGTTCTTCAAGTAAATTTTTTCGATCTACTCTTCTTGAAAACAAATTTGTTCCCATTCCCCAAAAAAAATCAGGTTGATGTTTTATCAGGTTTAATGCGGCATGCTCTGGGAATGGAATATTTTCTGTTTTTCCAGGGAAAACTGCACCTATTAATTTAGAACCAAGACTGCCGTCACAAATGATTGATATTTGATATTCTGATTCTTCAAAATCCGAAATCCATGTTTTATTGACCACTGAATCCTTATCAATACCCAAATGCCCTATTAAAGTTGTTTTACCAGACATTAGTGCTGTCATATTAGAACTTATGTCAGAATAGTCATCGAAATAACTTATTGGTTCATAAGTGCCCAATTGTTTAAAATTTCGCAGGTTCTCTGAATTAGGGTCGTCTAATAACAAGCTAAAAATATCCTGATCTAATCCAGGTATAAAGAAAACAACCAAATTGGTCTGTGTATTTAAATTATATTCCTCAATTACTGCTTCAGGCTGACCTCCTGAGGATTTTTCCTCAGTACTACAGGAAAAAAGTATAAATACTAAAAATACTGTGAAAATTACTTTGGCTTTGTTCATTTATAAACTTCAGAAAGTGAATATTTCTTACCGGGTAAGGAATTTATCAATCCTCTAAATTCGAGATTTAAGAGAATTGATGCTAATTTATGAACAGGGATTTGAGTATTCCATGCTAATTGGTCAATAATAATAGAATTGTTTTTTTTTAGTTCAATAATTATACTTTTTTCATCCTTTTGTAATTCCTCTAAATCTATCTCTGTTTTTTTTACACTTTCAGTTTCCTGATCCCAATTTAAATAATACTCGAGATCTGTAATATTGGTGAAAATATTGGCTTTATGTTGTTTAATTATATTATTGCAGCCTTCACTATAAGTATTATAAATATTTCCAGGGACTGCAAAAACGTCTTTGTTATAGCCATTGGCCAAATCTGCGGTGATCAAAGCACCGCCTTTTTTCGCCGCTTCTACCACAATTACTGCATCACAAAAGGCAGCAATGATTCTATTTCTAGCGGGGAATTTTGGCGCATCCGGTATTGTACCGGGAGGGTGTTCAGTCAAAAGCCCTCCATTTTTAATCATTTTTTCAGCGAATACTTTATGTGAAGCCGGATAAATTTTGTCAATACCTCCTGCTAGCACACCGACCGTAGTTAATTTTTGATTAATTGATTCTTTATGAGCAGTGATATCAATACCATAGGCCAGACCACTGATAATTAATGTATTATGCTTTTTTAATTGTCCGACAATCTCTTTGCAAACTTCGATTCCATAATTGCTGGCATTTCTTGTACCAACTATGCTTATGGCTTTTTTGGCATTCAAGTCGCAATTTCCTTTAAAGTATAATACCGAAGGAGCGTCGGGTATATTTTTAATTCTTTTGGGGTATTCAGGGTCTGAGTGAAATAAAATTTTGATCTTTTGTTTTTCACAATAGTCGAAAACCCTTTGAGCATCCTTCAAAGAGGCATTGTTTTTAATCAAGGCATGTGTATGTGCACCAATTCCCGGAATTCTTAATACTCTGGCAGGATGAGCTTGAAAAACCTCTTTTGCACATCCACAATAGGATATTAGTTGCTTAAATGTATAGCCCCCAATACCAGGTATTAGGCTGAGAGCCAATTTGTATATTAGCTCTTCCTGCATGAATTATGATATGTTTGCGCGAAGATCGGTAAGAAAGTTTCTCACATCTTTTAATGAAGAAATTACATCCAGTTTGTTTTTTGATTTATTGCTTTGTGATTTGATGATATCTCTGGCGCCGGCTAAAGTATAGCCCTTTTCTTTGACAAGGTGATAAATCAGTTTAATACTGTCTATATCTTTTTGAGTGTATTGTCTTTTGCCATTCCTGTTCTTTTTTGGATTGACTTCATCAAATTCTTTTTCCCAAAAACGCAATAATGATGTTGCAACGCCAAACATATCTGCAACTTCGCCTATATTATAATATTTTTTAAGGATAGGTTTTTCTTTGTAGGGCATGGGAAATTAAATTATCTTTTCTGAAAATTATGTATTTATCCGTGGAAATAAAATTCCAATTCGTGAACTATGGATATTCCACTTTGAAAACCATTACTGAATTACCGCCACCTACACTGCTTCTTCCCTGACTTGTAACAACTAATAGTTTATCGTTATTGCTCAGATCCATTCCTACGGGAAACGAATCTACTGGAATTTCTGAAATCACTTTCATATCACTACTCCTGACCACAGCGATTTTACTTTCATTATTAGCACATGCAAAAATGTATTTACCATCTGAACTTGCAGATATTGTTCTCAAACCTTTTCCGGCAAATACAGATTCCCATTCTTTAAAATAGCACATCTTACTATCACAGTTTAAACGGGCATTAATGACATCCTGATATTTGGCCTTTTGGACATAGCCAGGAATATTACTACTCAGGATTAACCAATCATTATTAATTACCAAATGACGAATATTGATTTTCATTCCCCATACAGACCCTTTATATTCCAAAGAATCCATATTAAATATTGCTATCCCTCCGTTTCCTCCCATTCTTCCTACCAATAAATAATCTCCTTGGGGAGTAAATACGGTACCGCGAAGACAAAAACCACAACCATTATCACGATCTACTTTTTCTTCTGGATCAAAGTCAAGCTTCATCTTCTTATCAACCACAAATTGCTTAACATACTTAAAGGACTGTGGATCATTAGAGGAAATATCTATTATTCCAATTGTGTTATCTCCCCAATGTGTGACGGCTACATATTTATTGTTTGGGGAGGCGGCAATCATCTTTGGCAAGGGGCCGGTTGGCATTACTCTGACAATACTGTCGTTTTCTGTATTAATAATGGCCACACCACTTGGTGAAACCGCATTTTTATCAAAGCTGCGTCTGTAGTATGTCACCCATAAATATTTGCCATCATGAGAAAATGTGCTCTCAACCGGCTTTCCGCTAAATATGTTGAAATCCGAACGTCTGTACCTGTATTTGTAATCAAAAACTGAAGTATCCTGAAAAAGCATAGTATCGCCCTTGTCAAAAACATGTTCAATTACTTTGATTTTCTCAAAGCTGTCAGCTGAATACACCAATGTTTCATAGCCTTCAAGCGATTGAACATATAGTTTTTTATCATCGGGGCTAAAGAGCGCTGACTTCGGTGAATTTATATTTTTGTCAAAGTGATCATTTGAGGAAGTGGTTCTTGAATTATAATGTTGAAACCTTTCTATCAATTCCAACTTAACTTCAGCTTCTGCAGGGCTTGATGCTGTTCCAATTGGTGTATTAATGACTTCGTATTCTACTTCTGTTTGTGCGGAGAGAACATTGGAAATAATAATTAATAAAGTGATTATTAGATAACGCATAATTCAAATATATATTCATGCGAAAATAGAAATGAAAAAGCAGAATTCAATTGAATTCTGCTTTGATAATATTTTAAATGATATTAATAATCAGGATAAAGATTGGTTTTCAACGCTTGAAAGCTTGAGAATCTCTTCGTACTCTTCAGCACTGAGATCATTGAAGAAATAGTGAACCGGATTCACTTTCTTTTTATTTCTAATTACTTCGTAGTGCAGGTGAGGTGCAACGGATGTGCCGGTACTTCCAACATAACCGATTATTTCACCTCTTTTTACTTTTTGGCCTTTCTTAACAATAAATTTACTCATATGAGCATATTTGGTTACATAGCCGTAACCGTGATTTATCTCCACCTGACGTCCATATCCACCTAAACTATACGTAGCCCTTCTTACAATTCCATCTCCCGTAGCATAAATTGGCGTGCCTCGTTCAGCAGAAAAATCTACACCCGTGTGCATTTTTCGGACCTTGTAAATTGGATGAATTCTCATTCCATATCCCGAAGCCAATCGTTTCAATTCTTTGTTGCTGATGGGTTGAATGGCAGGAATTGAAGCCAACATTTTTGCCTTGTCATTGGCCATCTTCAAAATCTCATCATAAGATTTTGATTGGATGTACATTTTCTTTTTAATCTTATCAATCTTTTGGAAAGTAGAAAGTATGAGTGTTTCCTGTTCAAGATCTTCCTCCATTAATGCCTGGTATTTATTGGCACCACCAACACCCGCTTCTCTTACACTTTCCGGAATTGGGTTTGCTTCAAATATGGTTCGGTAAATGTCATCATCCCTGTCTTGTAGCGCGGTAAGAATATTTTCTACCTGATTCAGTTCTTTACTTAATAAGTCGTATTTGAGTAAAAGTTCTTTGTTCTCTTTTTTTAGAAGTGCTTCTTTTGGGGAATCAAAATTTGTAAAATAAACAAAGAGTAAACCAACGGCTATAATAACACCCAGAAACAGGAATCCAAGAAAGTTAATAAAGATATCACCTTTGGAAACCTTTATTCTTTCATACTTACAACTTTCAGTATCGTAGTAATATTTAATTCTTGCCATCTATGTGCTGAATTTTCTACTAAATTTGCATGTTTTTTATAAAACTCGGCAAAAATACAAAATTACTTCATATAGAGTATCATTATTATATATACAATAATGAATCTATAAAGTTCAAATTTTATGAATTCAAGCGAAATACGTCAGAAATTCTTAGACTTTTTTAAGAAAAAAGGCCATAATATTGTCCAATCGGCTCCTATGGTGATTAAAAATGATCCTTCCTTAATGTTTACCAATGCCGGTATGAATCAGTTTAAAGATTTCTTTTTGGGCAACGAAGAACCCGATAATCCCAGAATAGCGGATACTCAGAAGTGTTTGAGAGTCTCCGGAAAGCATAATGATCTGGAGGAAGTCGGTATTGATACCTATCACCACACCATGTTTGAAATGTTAGGAAACTGGTCTATAGGTGAATATTTTAAAAAGGAAGCCATACAATGGGCTTATGAATTTCTTACTAAAGAACTGGGAATAAGCGATAAAAACATGTACGCTACAGTTTTTGAAGGCGATAAGACTGAAAAACTGGAAGCTGACGAAGAGGCTTATAATGAATGGAAAAAGTATTTAGGTGAAGAAAAGATACTGTACTGTAATAAAAAGGATAATTTTTGGGAAATGGGCGATACAGGTCCTTGCGGGCCTTCCTCAGAAATCCATGTAGATCTAAGATCTGAAAATGAACAAAAGAATATACCTGGCAAAGACCTTATTAATATGGGGCATCCCCAGGTAATTGAAATTTGGAATCTTGTTTTTATCCAGTTTAACAGAAAAGCTTCGGGTGAACTCGAAACATTAAAATCAAAACACGTTGATACCGGAATGGGTTTCGAAAGGCTTTGCATGCTAATGCAAGGAAAACAATCAAATTATGATACGGATGTTTTTACCCCGCTCATAAAGGAAATTGAAAAACTATCGGGTATAAAATACGGTATGGGTGAAAAAACAGACATAGCCATACGAGTTATATCGGATCATGTTCGAGCGGTAACGCTTGCAATTGCAGAAGGCCAATTGCCTTCAAACGCAAAAGCCGGTTATGTAATACGAAGAATTCTAAGAAGAGCTGTGCGCTATGGCTATACATTTCTCGATTTGAAGAAACCCTTTTTATACAAACTGGTGCCTGTATTGGCAGCACAGTTCCATAATGTGTTTGATGAAGTTTACAGTCAAAAGGATTTTTGTGCAAAAGTGATTCATGAAGAGGAAAATTCATTTTTAAGAACCCTTGAAAATGGTTTAAAAAGATTAGATAATCTCATCACAGATGCTAAAAAGAAACATAAAAATCAGCTCGATGGAAAAGTTGTATTTGAATTGTATGACACTTTTGGATTTCCGGTGGATTTAACTGCTTTAATTGCAAAAGAAAAATCTGTTCAAATCGATGAGGTTGGTTTTCAAAATGAAATGGCTGTTCAAAAAAACAGATCAAAAAAAGATGCTGAGAAATCCGCAGAAGACTGGACGGAACTGGCTAAAGGCACTACACAATTTGTGGGTTATGACAGTTTAGATGCGAAAGTAAGAGTATTAAAGTATCGAAAAGAAAAACAAAAGGGAAAAGAATACTATCATCTTGTTCTGAATAAAACTCCTTTTTACGCAGAGGGAGGTGGGCAGGTAGGAGATACAGGCGTATTGGAATCGAATAATAGCAACGTTAAAATTCTTAATACCATAAAAGAAAATGATTTAATCATTCATATTGCAGACAATTTACCCGAAGACTTAAATTCTGATTTACAAGCTAAAGTAAATGTGCAAAAACGTCTGTTGACTGAGAATAATCATTCAGCTACCCATTTATTGCATGCTGCATTGCGCAAAGTATTGGGTATTCATGTACAACAAAAAGGGTCATTGGTCAATGAAAAAATGCTGAGATTTGATTTTTCTCATTTTTCTAAAATGACAGAAGAGGAAATAAAAGAAGTCGAGCACCTCGTAAATCAAAAAATCAGAGAAGATATCTCTAAAGGAGAAGAAAGGGAAATCAGTTTTGATGAAGCCATCAAAAAAGGTGCTATGGCACTATTTGGTGAAAAGTATGGAGACAAGGTAAGGGTAATTAGTTTTGATCCGAACTATTCCGTTGAACTTTGTGGAGGAACACATGTGGATGCCACCGGTAAAATAGGCTTGTTTAAAATTATATCGGAAAGTTCAGTAGCGGCAGGCGTGAGACGAATAGAGGCCATCACATCAACAGCTTCAGAGGAATATATTGATGGCAAAGAGAAACTATTGGAGGAAATTTCAGAATTATTAAAAAACCCAAAGGATTTAAAAAAGTCGATTCAAAGCCTGATCGACGAGAAAAACAGTCTTGAGAAGAAGGTCCAGGAACAGGAAAAGAAAGAGTTAAACAATTTGAAGAAAGATATTTTGGATAATATCGAGCAAAAAAATGGATCTCAGATTCTTAATAAAAGACTTAAATTACCAAGCGCTGATAGTTTAAAACAATTGTTATTTGAATTAAAGCAAAATAATAATTCATTGTTTGCAGTTATTTCTGCGGATGTCAATGACAAAGCACTTATTGGTGTTATGATAAGTGACTCGCTTGTAAAAGAAAAGAATTTACATGCAGGTAATATCGTTAGAGAATGGTCTAAGTTAATCAAAGGTGGAGGGGGAGGACAAGCTTTCTTTGCTACGGCTGGGGGTACGGATATTTCAGGATTGAATGAGGTTAATAAAGTTGCCAATACATTTATTGAGGAAAATTTTTAGATGAGTAATAAAAACGAATTTGAAGCAGTTATTGGGCTAGAGGTACATGCTCAGTTATCGACAAGAAGCAAAGCCTACTCTTCTGATTTGGCAGAATATGGCGGATTGCCGAATACACATATCAGTACAATTACACTTGGTCATCCGGGTACACTGCCCCGAATCAATAAAAGAGTAGCAGAGTTTGCAATGCGCATGGGAATAGCTTGTCATTCTGAAATTTCAAGATATAACATTTACGATAGGAAAAACTACTTCTATCCTGACCTCCCCAAAGGATATCAAATTACTCAGGATAAAACTCCGATCTGCAAAGGAGGCTATGTCACGATTACTTTAAAAGACGGCTCTGAAAAAGACATTGAAATCACGCGCATACATATGGAGGAGGATGCCGGAAAATCAATGCATATTGATGGGCAGGAAGAAAGTTTTGTTGATTTTAACAGGGCCGGTGTACCCTTAATTGAAATTGTGTCTGAACCTGTAATTAAAAATGCAGATGAAGCCGCTGCTTATATGATGGAGATTCGAAAGCTGGTCCGTTATCTCGATATCTGCGATGGTAATTTGGAGGAAGGCTCTTTAAGATGCGATGCAAATATTTCAGTACGACCCAAAGGCGCTGATTATTTCAATAAAAAAGTTGAAGTAAAAAACATGAACTCATTCAAAAATGTTCATAGGGCCATTTCTCACGAAATTGAAAGACAGACAAAACTGTATAGTGAAGGTGGAACCGTTGAGCATTCCGAAACAAGAAACTTTGATCCGGTTAGCGGAAATACAATTCCTATGAGGATAAAAGAAGAAATGAACGATTATCGGTATTTCCCGGAGCCTGATTTACCACCGCTTGTAATCGATGAGGAATGGATAGAAAAAGTAAAAAGTGAAATGCCTGCCTTGCCCAGAGAACTTTATAGGAAGTTTAGAGATGAATATAAACTACCTAAGTACGATGCAGGTGTGTTGACAGAAAGTAAGGGAATTGCTAATTATTTTGAAGAATTATGTGCTCAAACTGATAATAAGAAACAGGCATCTAATTGGGTTATGGGGCCTGTAAAGTCCTATTTGAACGATTTGACATTGGATATTCAGAAATTTCCAATTTCGGCAAAACGACTTTCGGAATTATTGCATTTAATTAACGAGGGTAAATTGAGCAATTCGATCGCAGAACAAAGAATATTCCCGGAAATGATTAAAAACGCCAATAAAAATGCAGAAACAATAGCCGGGGAAATGAATTTGCTCCTTGATTCCGATGGTCATGATGTTGGTGACCAAATCGATGAAATACTGTCAAAATTCCCCGAAAAAGTGGCAGAATATAAAAATGGCAAGAAAGGACTTTTAGGGATGTTCATGGGGCAATTAATGAAAGAAACTAAAGGAAAGCTTGACCCAAAAACAGCCAATAGATTACTTACAGAAAAACTAGAAAATTAATGAGATTGCATTATTTATTTATCGGACTTTTTAGCGTTTTAATTGCTTGTCAAAGTGAAATGACGAAAAAAGACAATGAGTTTATTATCGAGGGAAAAGTAAATTATCTACGGGATGGATTCGTCAAGGTAATCATTAGAAAAGGTGAGGGGCTTGTAACTCTTGATAGTGCGAAAGTCAATGATGATTCCACTTTTGTTTTAAAAGGTATTATTGAAGATCCCCAATATGCGCAACTAAATTTCTTTGATAAACAAATCGGTATTTTTCCATTGACGCCTGATAAATTTACTGCCCAAGCCGACGGAAATCAAAGCGGTGGAAAATTTGAAGTATATGGAACCGAAGAAGCTGCACTTCACAAAAAGCTCACTTCTACCATTGAGGACTATCAATTGGATTTAATGGAACTCAAACAAAAACTAACTTATGCAATGGGCGCCAATGAGGAATCAAAATCTGACGATATCAGAAATGAATTAATTGGAAAACTAGATTCTCAGAATGAGTGGGTTAAATCCTTTGTTGATTCCCTTGGAACAGGAAATATCGTTGCAGGATATGCCCTGGTAAATTATCTCAATCCTGTAGAACAATTTGACTATTTTGATCAAAAGGTCAAGGAAATAGAGGCCAAAGAAGAATTAAATGAATTTGAAATTAGATTTATTAGCCAGTTTAATAATAAAAGAGCAGAGATCGAACAGGCGGTTGCAGAGCAAAAAATCAAAAGAGAAATGGAGCAAAAATTGGCAATTGGAAAGCAAATGCCTGACATTGCCCTTCCCAACCCCGAAGGTAAAACTTTAAAATTATCAGATTATCGCGGAAAGGTCGTTTTAGTTGATTTTTGGGCAGGATGGTGTCGACCATGTCGACAGGAAAACCCAAATCTTGTAGCAGCTTACAAAAAATACAACAAAAAAGGATTTGAAATATTTGGGGTATCCCTCGATAAAAACAAGGAACAATGGCTAAATGCAATAGAGCAGGACAATATGACCTGGCCTCAGGTATCTGATCTTCAATACTGGCAATCCGGTGTTGTAAAAGATTTCAATATTACCGGAATTCCGGCTAATTTCCTTTTGGATGAGAAGGGGATAATAATCGCAAGAAATCTACGCGGACCTGCACTTCATTCTAAATTAGAACAGGTATTATAAAAAAGGCGGAATTGCTTCCGCCAGGATTATTTATTGAATAGAGCTAAATTTACTTGATAATAAATCTTTTTGAATAGGTATTATCTCCGGATGTTAGTTTTAAGAAATGGATACCCGGCTTGAGATTGAAATCTTTGCTATTTACCCTGACTGTATTCCAACCGGATTGAATAGTTTTTGATAAATCAATATGTATTGGCTGGCCAATTATATCTATAATTTCCGCGCTTGCTTTTTCATTGCCGTTGAGGTAAAATTGAATTGTGAACGATCCTGAATTTGGATTTGGATAAAGATTAAATTCACCAAATAAGTCTTTTCTAAAGCCTGTTGTTAAAGGCACGGGTTGGTCAGAGTCGGAAATATGAATGTCGTCCAACCAAAGATTGTTTCCCGAATTCGCATTGAACCTGAACATAAACTGAACATTATCCATTCCGGCATAATTTGAAATATCATAACTTACAAAGTTCCATTCACTTGTATCTGTTGGTATAAAAGCTGTATTTGTAGTTGCGACAGTATTAATAATATTAGCATTCCACGCTTTTACGAAATTAAAAGTGAGACCACAGTCTGTGCTTACCCAAAGTAATATATTTTCAAGTTCATTGCTTTTTTGAGCATGCGCAACTTGAAAGTTTAAAAATGCATTACCTGCTTGCATTTGTGTCAGATCAGCAAGAGGTGTGATTAAGTCAAATTCTCCTGAGGAATTAAAACTAAAATTATTTAAATATAAACTTGCAGGAGAAGAGTAATAAGCATTGCTTGACCTTTGAAATTGAAACAAACTTCCACTGGGTTTGGCAGTGCTCCAAATCAAACTTGGATCGATTGCTGAAGGCCAATTCTGATCATCTAATTGTTCTAAATAGGGTCCAACATAAGATCCTGATCCAGGAGTAATCGTAATATGATCGGTTCTTGTCAATACCTGAGAGGATCCACTTTGATTAGATACCGTTAATGAAACATCAAAATCACCAGCGGAATCATAGCTGACAATAGGATTTCTATCACTTGAGTTGACTGGGTTGCCCCCTTCAAATACCCAATTATAAGTCCAGGTATTCTGATCATATGTAGCGTTATACGATTCATCCCTAAATGATAAAACAACACCTTCACAACCAAGTCTAATAGGCGCCCTAAAATCAGCAATAGGAATGCAAACAGGTAAATTGGCATATGTAGCGCTATCGGTACCTGTAGCTATCAGATTGGTCTGAGTCCATAAGTTATTTCTTCCTCCTACTGAACTGTTCAATGTCGCCTCGGCCCTGAGCATTTGACCAGCTGTAAACATTAAACCGCCTGCGCAATTTCCATATCCGTAGTCCATCAAGTTTTGATTATTATCTATACTTCCACATGACATGGAAGACAAATTAATGCAATCGTTATTTCCAATGGTATTGGGAGTATCACCAACAAGATCATCAAATGCACAATTTCCCGGATCTCCATTTGGTCCTCCATTACCCCAGGTGTGAAATAAATTTAATGAATGCCCGATTTCATGCGACATGTAACGCGCATTGAAATTATTTGTAGAGGATGGGGGCAATGAGCCAAAAACTGTATATTCTATGACTACTCCGTCTCTTCCGGCCGGCCAGTCAGGAAAGGAAGAATAGCCGAGAAAACCATTGGGAACATCAATATCATTTACAACCCAAATATTCAGATATTGATTTCTTGGCCATTGAATAGGTGGAAATCCTATATAATTACTATTGACATATCCACCCTGATAAGTATAAACCGGGTCATGAACTCTGTTTATTCCATTTGTACAATTACCGTTGGGATCTTTTGTTGCAAGTCGAAATTCAATATCAAGGCCACCGATTATTGGTTTAAATTGGGCTGCCACCGCACCTGTATCTGGCTGAAGACCCTGAAAGTCTTCATTGACAATCCTTAACATGTCATGAATATTAGCATCAGGTAAGTTTTCAGCTCCATAATTATGCATCACATGAACAACAACCGGAATTACATATTGGGCCTGAGTTTTTTGCCCTAAACGTGTTTCAGTGAAGTGTTTTATAAACGATTCTTGCTCCTTCGATTTCTTATTCATCTCAGGGAATTGTTGCCTGAGTATTTGATCAACCTGATCAGTTCCACAGAAGGAATTAACATTTTGGGCTAAAACTATATCCGGAAAGAAGATTATTTTAACCAATAGCATAATAATTAATAACTGCTTTGGGTCAAATTGAATGGCATTCATTTTTTGATTATTTTTTTAAATACTTTCTTTCGAATTTATTTGATTATCATGCTTTGATTTAACCGTTGAAATAAAAAAGGAGGACAATGCCTCCTTTAATTAAAATATTTAATAATTATTGAATTATTAAGCGTTTTGAAAAAACCTGATTTCCTGAATTTAATTTAAGAAAATAGATCCCTTCGTTGAGTTTATATTTTTTAGTATCAATTATTGTTTTGTTCCATCCCGTTTGAATATTTTCAATTAATTCAATGGGTATTGATTTCCCAACAATATCTACAATTTCAGCACTCACATTTTCATTGCCAATAACATAAAACTCCATTGTGAAAATTCCTTCATTTGGATTAGGGTAAAGGTTGAATTCTCTAAATAAGTCCTTCCTAAACCCAACCGTTAATGGATATGGCTGATCAGAATCAGAAATATGAATATCATCCAACCATAAGTTATTACCGGAATTCGCAGAAAATCTCAATCTAAATTGAACATTATCAAGTCCTGCTAAATTCGAAATATCATAACTGATGAAATTCCAGTCACTCGTATCAGTAGGAGTGAATGAAGAACTAGATGCAGGAACTGAATTAATCGTACTTCCTCCCCATGATTTTTCAAATGAAAATGATTCACCACAGTCAGTACTTATCCAAAGTGATATTCCCTCTTGTTCACTCGCTTTTTGTGCATGAGCTACCTGAAAATTGAGAAAAGTACTCCCCGCTTGCATATTTGTGAGATCGGCAATTGGTGTAATCAAATTGAACTGACCATTTCCGTTAAAACTGAAATTATTTAAATAAATACTGGAAGGAGGGGAATAAAATCCATTGGTAGATCTTTGAAATTGAAATAAACTACCTGAAGGTTTGTCCCGGTCCCAGTTCAGGCTTACATCCGGGTTATTTGGCCATGTAGGCTCGGATACTTGTTCAACATAGGGGGCAATAAATGATCCACTACCCGGTATGATCTCAATTAAATTGCTTCTGGTATCAGTATTTGAACTTGTAGTAGGTAAACTGACGGATAAGGAAACGTCATAAATCCCTGCTGTATTATATACAATTGAAGGATTTTGCGAGGATGATGTGGCAGGCGTCCCCCCATTAAATGTCCAGTTATAAGTAAAGGAACCCGGACTGGCAAATGCATGGAATGATCGGTCGGTAAATGAAAAAGTACCGCCCTCACATTCTTTTGCTTTGTTAACTATAAAGTCTGCTGTTGGAGGACAGGCAGGATTTGCATACGAGGCATCATCGGTACCGGTGGCAAGAAGATTTGCCGGAGATACTAAATTTGCCCTATAAGATCGTATAATTTGTGTATTCTGCATTCTGGAGGACTGCTCTGTTGTAAACATATAATCACCGCAAAATGAATAATCCATGTAATTCTGGACATTGTCTATGCCCGGATCTGGACAGGTATTAGCTGTGAGGTTGCAATTGGTTGATCCTATTGTATTTGGAGTATCAGACACAAAATCATCATCGTTGCAGTTGGCAGGATCTCCCGGTTGACCTGAACCTACACCACCTGTTTGCGAACCCCAGGTATGATACAGATAAAAATAATGACCAACTTCATGTGTCAATGTCACCGAAAACTGGTTGTTACTTGGATTGATATATTGGTAGCCAATCACTACACCATCAAAAGGAGCAGGATTCGAACCTGAAGGAAGATAAGCGAAAGCAGCACTTCCTGCTCCGGGCTGCTTAACCACCCAGATGTTTAAGTATTTATCTCTTGGCCAGATAACTGGTCTGTAATTCTGTCTGGCATCATTGGTGTATACCGGATCAAAGGTTCTGGTAATTCCATTAGTGCAATTTCCATTAGGATCTTTTGTGGCCAATCTGAACTGAAAATCAGGATCACCGATTATTCCCTGAAATGCCGGAACAATTCCCGAGGTGTCCGGATTTAACTTTTGAAAATCTCTGTTTAGTTCCTCCATTATAGCTTTGATATATGAACTGGGTACATTTTCAGAACCATTTTCATGGACAACATGGAAAACCACGGGTACGGTATAAGTTATATTGGATTTTGTACTTGAATTCTGCAATCTGGACATATCTTGTTCGAATTCATCCATTTCTTTAATTAACTCAGGATTTTCGGCAATTCTTTGCTGATGCAATTGGTCTGTCAAACACCAGTGATTGCTTTGGGCAATCGAACTGAAATTGCTCGTTATGAGAAACGCGAAGGTTACTAAATTGATTAATAAATATCTTTTCATTGAATTATAATTAATGTATTGGCTGATTGTACTGATTTTTAGGTATGATCAATATCTTGAACTTTAAAAATAATACATAAAAGTTTATTTAAAGTCATCAAAATAAAAAAGGGACCCAGAAGGTCCCCATTAATACATAAATTGATATTAAAGAATTACTGAACTATAACCCTTTTAGTTATCCAATCATTTCCTGAATTTATTTTAATGAAATAAACACCGGGTTCCAATTTATAGGATTTGGTTTTTATTCTCAGGCTGTTCCAACCTTTTTTAATTGAATCTGACAACTCTATTTCTGTGGATTCTCCGATTAAATTGACCATTTCAATTTTAACTTCTTCAGCACCATTATGGTTGAATTCCACTGTAAATTCACCATTGTTTGGATTTGGATAAAGATTAAAATCACCAAATATGTCGGATTTCAAACCTGTGGTTAAAGGAACTGGTTGGTCTGAATCTGAAATGTGAATATCATCTAGCCATAAATTGTTTCCTCCATTTGCATTAAATCTGAACATGAATTGTATGTTATCCATTCCCGCATAATTTGAAATATCATAGCTTACAAAGCTCCATTCGCTTGTATCAGTTGGATTAAATGCAGAACTGCTGGCAGCTGAAGTATTTATAATATTTGAATTCCAGGCTTTTATAAAACTAAATGACTGGCCACAATCATCACTCACCCAGAGTAAAATGCTTTCCAACTCAGATGCTCTTTGAATATGAGCCACTTGAAAGTTTAGAAATGCACTTCCGGGCTGCAATTGTGTCAAATCTGCAATTGGAGTTATTAAGTCAAATTCACCGCTATTATTATATGCAAAATTATTGAGATAAATGCTTGATGGAGGAGAATAATAACTGTTACTGGATCTCTGGAATTGAAATAAGCTTCCGGATGGTTTCTCTCTTGTCCATATCAGACTAGAATCAGAATTATTTGGCCACATGGGATCATCAACTTTCTCCAGGTAAGGACCTATGTATGAACCAGAGCCCGGGGTTATTTCAACAAAATTTGTTCTTAAGTTAACCGGTGATGAAACCGAGGGAATATCAATAGAAAGACTAACATCATGTGTTCCCGGTACTAAATAAGTAACTGATGGGTTTTTTAAATTCGATGTTGAAGGTGTTCCACCCGGGAAAGTCCAATTATAAGTCCAGGTATTTTCATCTGCTAATGCATGAAAGGATTTGTCGGTATAATTAATCACACCGCCTTCACATTCTTTATTTTTATTGGCCTGAAATACGACAGTAACCGGACATGCTGGTGTACCTTGATAAGTTGCATCATCGGTACCGGTCGCTATAAGGTTGGATGGAGATACAAGGGTTGATCTAACCCATGAGAATCCTCCATTTATGGCCGCATCCATTCTTGCTACCTGACCAACAGTGAACATGCTCGGGCAATTTGAGTAATCCATATAGTTTTGAACATTGTCAAGACTTGAACAAGAAACTCTGGAAAGATTACAACCACTTGCATTTCCTATAGTATTGGGAGTGTCATTTACATTGTCATCATCATTACAATTTGAAGGTAATCCAGGGTTATTGGTTTGTCCCCAGGTATGATAAAGATTGAAATAATGACCGGTTTCATGCGTCAGTGTTCTCGTGCTACCAACTCCAAATTGTGAATATAAAACCACTATTCCGTCAAATCCCTGTGGTACATTTTGAGATGCAAGATAGGCGTAACCACCGGCACCGCTTGCAATTGATTTTACAATCCAAACATTCAAATATTTGTCTTTATCCCAGGCATTAGGTTTAGGTACATTGCAAGAGCCACCTGGGCATCCGCCGTGATTCGTAAATGTTGGATCGTATATTCTGTCAATACCATTCGTGCAATTGCCATTTGGATCCTTTGTGGCCAATCTAAATTCCATGTCCATATCTCCGATGATCGGTTGGAATGAAGATGCAATAGATGAAGTGTCAGAATTTAATTTTTGAAAATCCCTGTTCAATTCATCAAGAGCCGCAATAATTTGAGCATTGGAAATATTTTCGGGTCCATTTTCATGAACTACGTGAAAAACAATTGGAACAACGAAAGTTGTCTGACTTTTTCTTTGAGGATTTTTAGATAGATAACGAGCTATATCCGCCTCAGCTTCTTGCATGTTTTGGGCCATTTCAGGATACAGTTTTATCATGTCTTCACGAGCTTGATCAGCACCACATTTGATGCTGTGTACATGCTGGGCAAATGATCCAGAGATTAAGAATACACTCAGTAATAGAATAAGACTTAGGTATTTCATTTGTAATAATTTAATCATTTGATGTTTTTTATTAGAGAATAGATAATTAATTATTGTTAAAATCAATTAAGCAGGCCCAAAGTTCCCTTTTTTTATTTTGGTCAGAAATTAGTTCTTTAAGGGAATATGTTTTTAGTACTTTGGAATTGTTGATATTCGACCAAGAATTCAAAGAAAGGTTATTTTTACCCTTATGCTCCTGTGCCGCAAAAATAAAAATATATGAGTATTCAAAATTGTGGTTCTCCCAGGCTGATTTTGAATAGGCCCATGCGAAATCATTTTTACCAATCTTTATTGAATTCATAATATTTTCAGCCAAAACCAATTCCTCATCATGAGGATGAGAAAAATCATCATTGATGAAAAGACATAGAATAACACTATCTCTTTTTCCATGGATGTCCAATTTTTTGTTTAAAGAACCTGGCGTTGCTTCAGGAATTTTGTAAATGCCTTCATCAAATAAAATTGATGCAATTTTTGAACTAATCATTATTCAATAATGAGTTTTGTGTTTATTCTTTTATTGGTTAAAGGTTTAAGCAAATACATTCCGGCTGGCAAATGACTCAAATCGATATTTATTCCTGTCTGGTTGGGATCAATTGTAAAACCTGCAACTATTTTTCCAAGATTATTTATCACTACAAACTGTGTTCCCTTATCCCCGAAGAAATTTCCCGGTTCTATTGTGAAAAAACCGCTTGAAGGATTTGGAAAAATTTTAAAATACTGATTTTCAATTGAATTACTTATTTGAGTTAATGGTGACTGCGAAATTTCAAAATCATCAATGTAAATATTATTTCCTCCAAGTGATTTAAACTCGAGTTGAAATTTCAGATTATCCTGACCTGCAAGGTTTGATATATTTAATGAATAGGGTGCCCATTCATTAGAGTTAAGAGGAACAAACTCAGAACTGCTGATTTTTGACCGACTGTATAAATAAATACTCAATTCTGATTTCAGAAGATTCCATGTAGCCCCACAATCATTGCTGTAGGAAATATTTAAAAGTTCAACTTCACTGTTTCTTTGCGCATATGCAATCCAAAAATTGAGATAGGCATTGCTTACTTGTGTTAAATCAGCAACCGGACTGATCAATGAATTTTTTTCTCCATTTCCTGAATTATTAAAATTTCTGATTTGCAGACTTGCAGGAGCACTAAAAAATGCATTGGTATTTCTTTCCCATGTAAAAGCAGAATTGTTTTTGTTATTTATATCCCAGGAAAGACTTTGATCGTTTTGATAAACGGGAAAACCCGCTTCTGTAAAAAATACTTTTCTAGGAGCAATAAAATTTCCCGAACCATTTAAAATATCGATATAATTGCTTTTGGTTAGGACAGCTGATGATCCATTGATATTACTCACAGTAAGGCTGACATCGTATTGACCGGCCTGATTATAAGTTACAACTGGTTTTTCCAGACTTGAACTTGCAGGTGAACCTCCCGGAAAGGACCAATTGTAGCTCCATGTTGAATCTTTAATAGCATTAAAAGAAAAATCTTCAAATTGAAATGAACCATTAACGCAATTGATTTTTTTATCAACAGAAAACTGGGCAACCGGTGCACAATTTGGTGCAGTAAAAAAATAAGCGTCATCGGTTCCTGTGTTAATCAGGTTTTGGGTTGATGTTAAATTAACAAGATTGTTTATGCTTGTTAATGCACTTGTCATTCTGGCAACCTGACCCTGACTAAACATGTTTTGACAATCGTCGTATGACATGTAGTTTTCAATTTGATTTTTTACATCTGTTGTAAAAGGTGAGGGGCCCTGGGTATCATTTGTACACGAATTTAAATTTAAATTACATCCCTGAGTAGGTGAAGAAGCAGGGGGCGTATCACAGACAAAATCTCCGGAACTGCTACAATCACTTCCACATGATCCATTGAAGGTGTGGGCTAAATTCAGTGCATGTCCAACTTCGTGGGTTGGAGTCCTTCCCTGATATATAATATTACCTATTCTTCCCCAGGCATCGTTGCGATTTACAAGACCATATAAAGGATTATTTCCGTTACTTGGATAATAAGCATATCCTAAAATTACTCCACCGCCTCCGGTGAAGTTTTCAATATCATTTACGATCCAAATATTAAAATATTTCGTGTTGTCCCAGCTGCTAATTAATGCATCTTGCCCTCCAAAATTGTTGGTTTTAGAATCATTTACTCTAACAATACCATTTGTGCAATTGCCATTAGGGTCTTTTTTGGCAAGTCTGAATTCTATATCGAGTGAGCCGGCATAAGGTTTGAAAAAAGCTCTCGTATCGGTGGTATCAGCATTTTCACGTTTAAAATCCTCATTTATTTGATTAATTCCATCCAATACCTGAGCATCGCTTATGTTTCCATTGCCGTTAAAGTGAATTACATGGACAACGGTTGGAACAATAAAGGTAGTTTTGGCTTTTGTCCCTGCTTGTAATTTTGCCAGTTCATTGAAACTTGATAATTCTCTTAAATAGTCCGACTTTTTTTCCGGACTGGTTAAAAAGAACTTTTCCATGGCCTGATCTGCAGCGCAAGGTATTGTTTTAACTGACTGACCTAGTGCTAATTGACTTATTAGTATCAGTGTAATTGTGAATGAGTAAGAGACTCTTTTCATTGTATTAATTTAATGTGCAATTATAAGGAATTTAGATCTACCAGCCTTCTTTTCCCTTCAATGGAACAAATACGAACATGCCATGATCTTCCTCCCTAAATTTATCTTCTGTTTCTCTAACAACGCGAAGCATGGTTTGGGTTTGATGTTGACCCACAGGAATAATTAATCTACCTCCGATTTTCAATTGTTTTTTTAATGATTCAGGAACTTTTGGAGCACCTGCAGTTACTATAATACCATCAAATGGAGCTTTTTTGGTCAAGCCAAGTGTGCCATCACCTAAAAAACAGTTTACTTTATAACCTAGCCTGGAAATAATCTTTTTCGAACGTTCGTATAATCCTGACACTGATTCTATGGTATATAGATCTACACCCATTTCTGCTAATACACAAGCCTGATAACCCGATCCGGTTCCAATTTCCAATACTTTATCGCCTTTTTTAACTTCAAGCAGTTCTGTTTGTCTTGCTACGGTATATGGTTGTGAAATAGTTTGATCATAACCTATTGGAAAGGCCTTGTCTTCATAGGCGTGATGCAAAAGTGCATTGTCGAAATAAATATGTCTGGGGACTTTTGAAATAGCCTCCAATACATTTTCATCTTTTATACCTTTGCTCTGAATTGTCTTAACTAATCTTTTTCTTAATCCCTTATGTTTGTAATCATCCTTAAATACCATCAGAAATTATAGCTTTCTCCGTTAATAATTAATAGCTACTTTTAAAACTTAAGCCTATCAATGTTTAAAACTACATTAAAATTATTTTTCCTTAGCTTAATTCTTGCTGCTTGTGATGTAATAAATCCATCAGAAGAAATACCCAGCTATTTAAAGATTTCGAAATTTGAAGTTGAGGGAATTAATGATTTACCGCCTTCGGCCAATGTTCAGGATGTATGGGTAACAGTTGATAATATTTTTATTGGTGTTTACTCATTTAATGATGAAAGCATAACAATTCCTGTTTTAAGATCGGGATCTAGTTTAGTTACATTAAGACCGGGAATAGTCAAGGATGCGGGATTCAACAGTATACATGAAATATATCCTTATTATAATGGGTATACAGAGCAATTAATATTAGAAAAAGGTGAAATAATTGAAGTTAAACCAAATACTTCTTATACCGATGATGCTTTTTTTGTTCAGGAAGCAACGGATGATTTTGAAACCGGTCTAACCCGAAAGTACAGATCCTGTCTTGGCTGCCCTTCTACATTACAGGTAATTAACAAAGATTCCTCAAACAGCGAATTGTTTATAGATATCAATGGAACAGCACTTGGTCTTGTCGAAATAAGTGCAGGCTCAACCGATAGCATAAGTTTTATAACATCTGAGCAATTTGGAGTCCCATTAAATGCAAGCCAGGTTTGGATGGAATTCGATTACAAATCCAATATTATTTTTACTACAGGATTGGAAATAAATAGTCAATTTTATTTTAGAATTACGCCTTTTTTGACAGCCAGCCCTGATGGATGGACAAAAGTTTATTTTGCATTAATAGATGATTTTTCAATTGCACCAGGACAAGCCTTTAACCTCGTGTTTAGTAGCCCTCCCTCAGACGGTTCTGAGGATTATTACCTGGCGATTGACAATATACGATTGATTGTACCGGAAATTTGAAACGAAGAATCAATACTGTCCTTTTTGTATTTGCAGATTATTTTATTTCTGTAATAGCCTATGGTATTTTTTACCAGTATAGAAAATACATTCTCGATGAAGAGATTATCGGGTTAACACCAAAATTTGTTTATGCTTCACTTACGGTGGGCTTGTTTTGGATATTAATTTACTGGTCCTGGGGATTTTATGATAGGGTACATAGAAGGTCGCGCTTAAAAGATACCTTTTCTCTAGTCGTTTCCACTTTCTTTGGGGTAATAGTCCTTTTTTTTATCATATTACTCGATGACGTCGGTGTTACAAAATACACCCAATATTACCTCACATTTTCAGCTCTATTTGGAATTCAACTGATCGCCATTCTGATTGAAAAGTTAATTCTCATGACCTGGTTAAAAAATCAAATGATAAAAGGGAAAATTCAGTTCAATTCCATAATTATTGGCACTGGGGATGTGGCTGAGGAATTGCTCTCAGAACTCTTAAAATTTCACCGATATCTGGGATTAAATATTATTGGGGTACTTTATCCTGATAATTCTAAATTTAACCCTGAGCTCAATTTACGAGATTTTGGTAGTCTAGATAATCTGGAAAAAGTAATTCGAAGAACAAATACCGAAGAGGTAATAATTGCACTTAATTCAGAAAACTACCCCAGACTTAGTGAAATTTTAGACCGCCTGGCTGGAATCGATGTAAAGATTTCTGTTACTCCTGATATCTACCAAATTCTATTAGGATCTGTTAAGGTGAGTCATTTTTTTGGAACACCACTTATCGAAATCAGACAGGAACTGCTGCCTGGTTGGCAGAAGCTAATTAAACGTTTTGGAGATTTTACCATCTCTTTGCTGGTATTAATCATTGGTTCGCCATTAATCCTGATTTTTGGAATTATCACTAAAACAACGTCCAAAGGTCCGGTGTTTTTTAAACAGGAAAGAATCGGATATAAAGGCAGAAAATTTAAAATTTTAAAATTCCGATCGATGTATATGGATTCTGAAAAAAACGGTCCGGCATTGAGTTCAAAAAACGATACTAGAATCACACCTTGGGGCAGATTTATGAGAAAAACGCGAATTGATGAAATACCGCAATTCATCAATGTTTTGAAAGGCGAAATGTCAATAGTTGGCCCAAGGCCTGAAAGACAATATTTTATTGATAAAATAATCGAGCGCGCACCTCATTACCGACATTTGCATAAAGTAAAACCGGGAATAACTTCATTGGGCCAAATAAAAGTCGGATATGCAGAAAATATAGATCAAATGATTAAACGATTGAAATACGACATTATTTATATGGAGAACATGTCAATAGCATTAGATCTACGCATATTATTCTTTACAATTTTTATCATTTTACAAGGAAGAGGGAAATAATGTTTACCGGTATAATTGAAAATCTTGGCGAAATTAAAACCATTAGAAAGGAGGGTACAAATATTCACTTTGGGATAGATGCACCTTTCAAGAATGAATTAAAAGTCGATCAGAGTGTTGCCCATGATGGTGTTTGTCTTACTGTTACGGAAGTTGATGAAAGTCTATACAATGTTACCGCAATAGAAGAAACCTTAGACCGGACAGCATTAAAAATATGGGAAAAGGGAAGAATCATTAATTTGGAAAGGTGCATGCCAGCCAATGGGAGATTCGATGGTCATATTGTTCAGGGACATGTTGATCAAATTGGCATTGTCGAAAAAATTGAAAATCATGAGGGCAGTTGGAAATATTTAATTTCATACGATGATAAATCGGGAAACATTACAGTTGAGAAAGGCTCAATTTGTGTTAATGGTGTTAGTTTGACTGTAGTAGATTCTGAAAAAGGATTGTTTAGTGTGGCAATTATTCCCTTTACTTTTGAGCACACCAATTTTAAACATTTTGAAAAAGGCACACCGGTAAATCTTGAATTTGACATATTGGGGAAATATATTCAAAAAGTGATGGCACAGCATGCTTGAAAAATCGATTGATTATACAGAGTCAATTAATTAATGTTTTCGCTTATGGCATATTCAATTATATTTGCACCCATTTTTAAGGCTAATTGTCGAACCGATTCGGGATCATTATAGATTTCCTGATCCTCCCAGCCATTACCTAAATCACATTCATAGGTATAAAATACAACCAGTCTTCCTTTATGAATTATCCCGTATCCCCGGGGAGCTTCATTATCGTGTTCATGCACTTTGGGTAATCCCTGGTCAAAATCATAAGTCTGATGATATATAGGATGTGTAAAAGGCACTTCAATTAATTCCGTTTCCGGAAATACTTTTTTTAGTTCCTCTCTTATGAATTTGTCCAGACCATAATTATCATCGATATGCAGGAAACCACCTGCTTCAAGATATTTTCTAAGATTTTGGGCATCTGAATATGAGAAAACTACATTGCCATGGCCAGTCATATGTATAAAGGGATAGGAGAAGATATCCGGGCTGTTTACATGAACTATGTCTTCCTCTTTGTAAATGTTTGTCTTTAAATTTTTGTTGCAAAAAGCAATCAAATTGGGTATTGAGGTTTTATTGGCATACCAATCACCTCCTCCGTCGTATTGAAGTTTCGCAATTTTAAACGAAGCCTGACCTTTTACCTGAAAGCCAAATAAAATCATTAAAACAAGTACAAAAACGGATTTAAAAAAGGTGCTTTTCATTGAATACAGTTTATGCATTAATTTATTTAACGATAAATTTTCAAATTGTTGAATTAAAATTAAATCAAATTAAGATATAAACATGATACGATTCCCGCCGTTTCAGTTCTTAGTCTCGAGTGGCCCAGACTCAAAGATTTAAACCCGACCTCCTTTACCAAATTGATCTCCTCGCTTGAAAAATCACCTTCGGGGCCTACTAAAATCAAATACTCATTTTTGTTTTTATTTATATCCTCAAACTTTTTCTGTCGTGAAGGATTCGAATTATCTAAATGTGCAATATATTTTTCTTCAATATGAAGATTTTTATGAATGAAATTTTCAAGGGGTTCAATGGGACTCCATTCAGGTAAAATAAAATTCCCACTCTGTCTGGCAGCAGATAAAATTGTTTTGTCAATTCGTTCTTGCTTTATCACATTTCGAATGCTATGTCTGCTTTTGATAAAAGAAATTTTGTCTATCCCTATTTCAACAGACTTTTCAATAAACCACTCAACTCTATCTATTTTTTTGGTAGGGGCAATGGCAATATGAATTTTGTGTTTTCTCAGGCGCTCTATTTTTTTTGACTCGACTATGGAAACTTCCATTTTGTCGCTCTTTGAATTTTTACATTCCAACACCTGTAAATGTCCCAATCCATCAAAGGCATGAATTATATCCCCATTTTTTATTCTAAGTACTCTACTCGCATAATGGGATTCTTCCTTAGAAAGAAAAGTGCTATCCGGATCCGGTTTGTAGAAATAATTGATAGACAATTGATTTGATGTCTATGCAAGTTAAGCTTTGGTCGATTAAGAAGAAAAAATTTTTAGCAATTCAATAAATTCCCAGTCGAATTTGATTTATCCACCAGAGTATTTATTTAAGCCATTTCAAAACCCTATTTTCGCTCGGTGAATCCCCCTGAAAAAGTATTCTCACTGGGAGTTTGGTACATGCTCGCGGCGACCTTTCTATTTACATTAATGAATATTTTTGTAAAGCTAGTTCCACATATTCCGGTGATGGAAATAATTTTATTTAGGTCATTGATTTCTCTGATCATGAGTTATTCCGTAATCAGGTATAATAAAATTTCACCATGGGGAAACAATAAAAGATTTTTATTTCTAAGAGGATTTTTTGGCGTATTGGCGCTGGTGTTATATTTCACAACACTTCAAAATATGCCGTTGGCAAGTGCAGTTACAATCCGTTATCTCACTCCAATTTTTACAGCTATGTTTGGAATCTATCTTCTTGGAGAAAAAGTATTCAAAACCCAATGGTTGTTTTTTGCAATATCGCTAGCCGGAATTATATTAATTAAAGGCTTCGATACCAGGATTTCTACTATTCATTTTTTAATGGGAGTGGGTTCTGCATTCTTTTCGGGAATAGCCTACAATAGCATAAGGAAATTACGCTTCACGGATCACCCGATGGTCATCATAATGTATTTCCCGATTATTGCGCTTCCTTTTTGTATAATTTATTCATTTTTTGACTGGGTGACTCCGTTAGGGCTGGATTGGCTTTATCTTCTATTGATTGGAATTTTAACACAATTCGCGCAATACTTTATGACTAAAGCTTATCAGGCCGATGAGGCCCAGAAAGTCAGTACGATAAATTACTTAGGATTTATTTTTGCTTTAGCTGCGGGCATATTCATATTTAACGAACATTATTCCCTAAAAATAATTTTTGGAATGCTTCTGGTACTGGGTGGAGTTATTCTTAATATTTTTTATAAAAAGTATCGCTACAATAGAATGATGGCAAAAAAGAACTAGGATTGGTCTTCTGACAATAACTTTTCTACGTAGGAAATATATTCATTTTGAGCATCTTCCATTGTTTTACCTCTTAAAGCAGCCCAGGCTTCGTGTTTAGCTTTGGCCACAAAATCAAAGGCATTTTCCGGTGCAGCCCCAAGATTATCACCGCTGCTTCCTTGTTTGTACAAGGCATAAAGTTTTAATAATTGATCGTTATCCGGTTTACTTGATAGCGTTTTTACTTTTTCCTGTGCTTCTTCAAATGTCATTATTCTACTATTCTTAGATTAACATTATTAAATTCTCCATTTAATACTTCAATGCTCTCTCCTGAATCCAAAGGCAAGGCATTGAATGAAAAGGTACCGCTTATTAATTTGGCATTCAGGTCGAGATTCAATATATCAACATTGCAATTATTGGAAGAAACAAATGTTGACTTACTTTGAACGTCATAATAAGTCCCTTTGGCTATTTGAGAATTAAAAGTGCCTTCAGAGGTTTCCTTTACAATTAAACTGATGTGGTTTCGGATGATTCCATCGCTGCTCAGATAGCCTTCAACATGGATTTCGTTACTTAAATAATTAATTGTGGCTGAATTTTCAGATCCGGATGACCATGGGTTTCCATCCAGATCGGCAATCATATCTCCATTTAAGTCTACAGAAATAGGATCTGCCAAATCGGGCCCCTTACAAGAAGTAACAATTAGAAACAGTATAAACAAGAATATTAATCGCATATATACTTGATAAAAATAATCATTTAAATCCTCTAGACCACTATATGGACTTTTAAAAATATAAATATTAGAGTAATTCAAGTTTTATTCGGATAGAATCTGTTTAAAATGCCTTTCATTTAGATTTTTTTGAGTTTCAATTTCAATAATTTTGGCACTTTCTGAATTATCATATAATGTCTTCAAAATTGTTGATAACTCCTCAAAATTTGTGATTTTATTATAATCCATTGCAAAATCTCTGGCAGAATTTAAGGCATTCAAATTTTGCCTTGTGTCAAAATATTCATCCAACTCCGGTTGTTTGTCAGGCCCATCAATAACCCTGAAAATACCACCTCCGTGATTGTTTAAGAGGATAATTCTTAAATTTTTTAAATTGTAATTATGCCAGAATGCATTTCTATCGTAAAAAAATGCAAGATCACCGGTTATTAATAAATGTTTCTTTTGATTCGATAGTGCATGGCCAACGGCAGTACTGCTACATCCATCAATACCGCTTGTTCCTCTGTTACAAAACACTTCATTTCCTTCATGGATTAGATCCTGAAATAGATTGACATATCTGGTAGAAAGGCTGTTAGACAAATGTAGATTAATGTTTTTTGGTAATTTTTTGATTATTTCTGATACGACTGAAATTTCAGAAAATTCAAAACCTTCCAATTTAGAATCTCTGGAAACTTTGCATTGATGGTCCTGTTCCTTCCATTTTTTAACAAAACTGATATCCGATTCGAAAAATGATTGCACAGATTGAATAAATCTTAATTCCGGCACCTGAATTGTTTTTTGAAGTTTTGAATAAGTATCATGCGCGTCGTAGAATCCGACTTGCCAATGCACCAGGTTGTCCTGATTTCTTAGGTAGTTTTTGAGTGATTTGGATAGTATTGATCTGCCCAGACTGACAAGCAGATCTGGTTTGGGAAGTTCATCAGCGAGTTTACTTTTAAGAAAAAGGTCATGGTTGCAAATGAAACTTTCTTTAGGATGTAAATTAGAAATGTGATCGCCGATGATGACCGCATCTTCATCCTTTGAGATTTGAGCTAAAAGTCTGTTTAACTCTTTGTTTATTGGCATTTGCCCAACCAATATCATCATTCTCTTGAAAGAATTCATCTCTTTCTTGAGCTCAGTAGCACCAAAATGAAAATTGACAGGATTGTTTGCGCTTATAACGGGTAAATTTTTGCTGAAGGTTATTTTTTCGGTTTTAGCCGGGTATAAGGGTTCTCTTAAAGGTACATTGATGTGCACCGGCCCCTGTGTTGAAATGCTCTTATTAATAATTTCATTAATTGACCTTCGTACAAAAACTATATTTTTATCTAATTCCAGATTTACAGGCAAATCAATAGAATCAACAATGTGGTTTTTAAATACATGGCTTTGTCGAATGGTCTGTCCATCCCATTGATCAATTAATTCAGGAGGCCGATCTGCAGTTATTACAATTAGCGGAATTCCTCTGTAAAAAGCTTCTGTAATTGCCGGGTAATAATTCAATACTGCCGTACCAGAGGTGCAAATTAAAGCAACGGGTTTTGAACTGCTCTCCGCCATGCCCAGCGCAATAAATGCCGCAGATCTTTCATCAGAAAAAGTATATGTTTTTAGTTCAGGATGCCTAACCATGGAAATAGTCAAGGGAGCACATCTCGATCCCGGGGACATAACTATATCTTCAACACCTTTTAGATGTAATAAATGTGCAATGTCATAATGGGTTTGATTAGGCATGAAAATGGCGTTTTAAAGCATTTAATTTATTAGATGTTTCTAAATATTCTTTACCGGAGTCAGAATCAGTCGTAATTCCGGCGCCCGCATATAAAATAGCTTCTTGCTTTAATAATTGCATGCACCTCAAATTAACATAAAATTCAAATTCACTTGAGCTTTCAATAATCCCAAAAAAACCAGAGTAAAATTCACGTTCATAATTTTCATTATTATTTATATAATCAATGGCCTTTTTTTGAGGGATTCCACTAACTGCCGGACTGGGATGAAGTGCCAAAACAAGTTGCATAGCCACATCCTGAGCAATTTCTGCTTCTATACTGGATTTTAAATGGATTAAGTCTCCTGTTTCAACATTTTCCGGGCCTCTTGAACTTAATAACCCGGGTGATAAATTGTTTATTTTTTTAATAATAAAATCAGTCACCAATTCTTGTTCAATAATCTCTTTTTCAGTCCATTTTTGACCATTAAGAAAATCAGATTTTTTAATTGTTCCGGCCAAAGCAACTGTTTGAAATATATTTTCTGAACTAAACTTACCTAATAACTCCGGGCTGGCTCCAAACCAACAGGCTTCATTTGGAATATGAATTAAATAAACCATACATTCAGGATAGGCCGCTGATATTTTCTCAAAATAAGAACCTAATTCAAACCCTTTTGGAATAGATTGAATTTCACAGCGCGACAAGACTATTTTTTTAAAGTCGCCTTTCCTAATATTTATTAAGGCTTTATCCACCAAATCTTTATAGTCCGTGTTGGATTTTAAGGGTTTCCAACTTTTTATTTTGATTAAAGAATCTATGTTTTTGGGGAAAGAATTTATCACTTTTGATTTTCCCTGAATATGATAAGCCAGATTTCTGTTCAAATCGAATGGGGCTAAAACAAAACCCTCGCCTGGTTTTTGGGATATATTTGTTTTTATCCAGGGGCCACTTAAAAAATTGAATTCTTTTTCAAATGGTTTTTTAAATATTACAAATGCCTTATTCTTTTCTAATTTGACCATGGTGGCATTGTGCTAAACCTTAAATTATCTTTTGTCTATGACAGCTACTGTTAATCGGCTAATACAAACAAGATCGTCTTGCTCATCAATGATTTTAATTTCCCAAACATGCGTTTTTTTGCCAATATGTATGGCAGAGGCTTTTCCAGTTACATAACCAGCTCGCACACCTTTGATATGATTTGCATTTATCTCAATACCAACGCAGAATTGTTTTTTACCATCAACACATAGTTGTGAAGCCAAACTTCCAAGCGTTTCTGCAAGAACAACTGACGCCCCTCCATGTAATAGTCCAAAAGGTTGTTTTGTTCTATTATCAACTGGCATTTTTCCTTCAAGGTAATCATCTCCAATGTCTGTATAAACAATATCGAGATGTTCACCCATATTTCCCTTATTTATCTTATTTAATTCTTTGAGACTTGGTTTATGTTTTATCATGATAGGTGTTAACTTCGCGCAAATTTTATTAAAAATTTGGGAGTCAAAAAAATATATCTAATCAGACATGGGCAAACCGATTTCAATTTAAAAGGAATTGTGCAGGGAAGTGGCGTTGATGCGGGCTTGAATGATTTTGGAAGACTTCAAGCAGAAACGTTCTTTCAGGCCTATCAACATATCCCCTTTGATAAGATATATACTTCAAAGTTAAAAAGAAGCTGGGAAAGCATTGAAAAATTTATTGAGAAAGGCATTCCATGGGAAAAACTAGAAGGGCTGAATGAAATTTCATGGGGAAATAGAGAAGGGCAGGCCATAACACCTGAAGAAGATGCTTATTATCACCAAATGCTGACGCTTTGGAAAAAAGGCGAAACACAACACAAGATTGAGGGCGGAGAAAGTCCGGAAGATGTTGTATATCGTCAAATTGAAGCTTTTAATCATATCCTTGCCCAGGAAAATGAAAAATGTATACTTATTTGTATGCATGGACGGGCCATGAGAATATTACTAACACATTTGCTGAATTATCCTCTTAAGGATATGGATACATTTGAACATGCCAATCTTTGTCTTTATGAACTGGTGTACACCGGAACGATGTTTCACATTTCAAACTTCAATGATACACGACATCTCAGTTCTATTCATTTGAATCAAACGCATTAAGTGCGGATTTAGACTGATGTTCAATGCTTTGGCTGTATGGGTATTTTCTGTATTCCAGGGCCTTATTGTAGTATAATACTGCCTTCTCTTTTTCGCCTTTGGATGTATAAATATGACCTAATTGAAGACAGGAATTAGGGGCAAAATAATAGTTGGCATCACCCTGAATTTCAATGCATTTTTTAAAGGCGGGGATGCATAAATCGAAATTTTTTAAACTCTGTTCAATCCTCGCTAATCTATAATAATATTCAATTTCATGTTCCTCATTTTTATTTGATGATAAGGCATACAATTGAATTTGATTTTTTGCTTCATTAAAATAACCTCCATCAAATAGCAATCTCGACTTTAGCAAAACCTTTTCAGGTAACTTTTTATCACCAAAAAACTTTTGGGCATATTTATCTGAAACAATCAAATCAGATTCATCCTCAATTTTTCTGTTCATCTCCAAGTCGGTCTTACTAAAATCACCAAGAAGATAGTAAGCATAAAGCAGTTTTAAACGCGCATTAGAAGTAAATCCTTTGCCGTAATAAGTGAGTAAAAAATTTTTATAGTTAAAAATCGCATCCTCATACTCCAGTTTTTTTAAATGTAACTCGCCTCTGATAAGAGAAACTATGGGTTCCAGATGTATAGGTGGAAATATCCATTTGTTTTTATAGATCTCTTCAAGACCTTTTTCATTTTCTCCCGCTTTATGACAAAAAATTATAAATGAAAGAGAGGCCAGTTTTGTATCATAAGGCGCAAGATTTTCTAATATTCTAAATCCTTCATTTTTTTGATCCAGAATGAAAATATATACGTAACTAAGGAAAAGATTGGCCTCAAGTTGAAAATCATTTTCGCTATTTACACATTTTGATAACTCCTTAAATCCACGGTCTAAATTATTTTCAAAACCAAACAGATTGGTTAACCAATGGAATTCTTCAGGGATTGCAGATAGCATAATATGAAGAAGGCCCAGAGATTTATTGACTTCAATAAAATCAGGGTGCATCGCTTGAAGATCAATTAAGCTTTTATACGCCCTTCTTAAGAGTACACCACATCTTAAATATTCACCAAATCGCCAATGGATTAGTGCCCATTGAAGATCTATCTCTGCACTACAAAAGGTTTTTATCTTTTCACTGCTTCCTGAAACCTCAATATTTTCCAATCTTCGAGCATGTCTCCGTTTAAATAATTGGAATAACTCTGGATTTCCATTAATGAGCAGAAATAAAAAATCATTGTAATTCTCTGCCAGCACATAGTAGGCATTTGTTGCAACCTCTAATTGACTTGTGTCTATGTTTAATTGGTAGAGTCGTTGAAATTGTTCTTTGGGGAATTTATTCTCATCGGCAAATGAGTTTTTACCAACAATGATTAGAACAAAAAAAATGTAAAGTGTTTTTTTCAAAGCCTGAAAATAAAAAAAGTCCCTTTTAGAGGGACTTAATTCTTAAGCTTTTTTTGCTGTGGTTTTCTTTTTAGTGGTTGTTCGTGTAGTTCTCCTTTTCTTTGGTTTTTCTTCTTCTACCACCTCTTCAACATCAGCGAGAATTCGACCGGAATGTTCATCCAAAACAATTTTCTTTTTCTCCTTTATCTCAGCAATTTTTTGCGGAGGAATTTGAATAAAGCTTCCTTCTACAGCACCATTTTTAACGGTTACTACAGCCATTCCATTTTTCACATTGGCTCGAAGTTTTTCGTAGTAATTTAGGAGTCTTTCTTCAACCTGGTTGACTGATTTCTGTCTGTCTTTCATCAATTTTTCTTCCTCATCCTGTGACTCAGAAATAATCACATCCAGCTCTTTCTTTTTATTCTCCAGATCGCTATTTCGGTTATCTAAAAGAGCCTGAGTTTCACCCACCTGTTCCTTCTTTTGCTCAATAACTTCGTAAGCTTCCTTGATTTTTTTCTCAGAAACCTGTATTTCAAGCTCCTGTAATTCAATTTCCTTTGTGATTGCATCATACTCCCTGTTATTTCTAACATTCATTTGCTGCTCTTTGTACTTTGCAATCAGCTTTTCAGAATCCTTGATGTTGTTTTTTCTATTAGCAATTTCTTCATTAAAATTGGCTATTTCATCGTTGGTTCTTTGAATTCTGGTTTCTAAACCAGCGATTTCATCTTCCAGATCTTTTAGTTCCTCTGGTAAATCTCCTCTAAGCCTTTTAATTTCATCGAGTTTGGTATCGATTGATTGAAGGTTTTGAAGTGCTTTAAGTTGTTTGGCTACGTTATTAGTACTTTCCATGTATTAAGTTGAGTAATTAATCGGATTCGTATTCACCTCTGAAAATTGGAGTGCAATATTAGGGAATTTTCCTGATAAAACCTTATGAAAAATCTCTATTGTAAACCGCTCACTTTCATAGTGCCCAATATCCAGTAAAAGGATTTCAAAATTGGCTTCAAAGAATTCGTGGTATTTTACATCACCTGTAATAAAGGCATCTGCATTTTCCATAATTGCATCCTTTATTAAAAAGCTTCCGGCACCCCCACATAGTGCTACTTTTTTAATCTTCCTGTTCAGGAAATCACTGTGTCTTAAGACTTCTATCGACATAGCCTTTTTTACTTTTTCAAGAAATTCTGATTCGTTTAAAGATTCTCTTAATTCTCCAATTAGACCGGCACCGGTCATTTCATCTTCTTTGACCCTCAATATTTTTGTATTGATCAAGTCCAGCTTTTCGGCTATTTTATTGTTTACACCTAAATAAACATTGTCTAAATTGGTATGGGAAGCATAAATGGCAATATCATTTTTTATGGCTTTTCTAACTGTTTTTTCTACATAGTGCTGATTTTGTATTTTTTTTAAGCCGGTAAAAATAATAGGATGGTGAGCGATAACTAAATTGCATTTTTTTTGAATGGCCTCTTCTATAACCTCCTCCGTTGAATCCAAACAAAAAAGGATAGCGTTGACCTCAGTTTCGGGATTTCCTATAATTAATCCGGCATTGTCGTAATTTTCCTGTAATTGCAGGGGAGCAAATTCTTCAAGACTCCCAGATATGTCTTTAATTTTTGTCATAATAACATCAGTTTTGTGTTATTTTGATTCGCAATTTAAAATGCAAAATACTTAATCATTTGATATTTGTAAGACTATTATTATTTCCCTTTTCATTACTCTATGCTTTTATTACAGCTGTTAGAAACTGGATGTTTAACTCCGGTATATTAAAATCCATTGAATTTGATATCCCGGTGATTAGTATAGGTAATTTAAGGGTAGGAGGTACCGGCAAAACACCACATGTGGAGTATTTGATAAACTTACTTAGCAATAAATATAACATTGCGACAATCAGTCGGGGTTATGGCCGTGAAACCAGAGGGTTTATAATTGCCGATGATGCTAAAACGGCGAGAGATATTGGGGATGAACCACTTCAGATATATAATAAATTAAAAAATAAAGCGCTCGTTACAGTTTGTGAAGAAAGAGCGCTTGCCATACCTCGACTCTTGTCAGAAAAAAATGATGTCAATCTAGTTATTCTTGATGATGCCTTTCAACACAGGTTTGTCAAGCCTAAGGTCAACATTTTACTTACAACTTTTAAACAGCCTTTTTACAAGGATTTTTTATTACCAACGGGTATGCTCAGAGAACCTCATTATGGGGCAAGAAGAGCTGATATCGTTGTAATAACTAAATGTCCGGATGATTTGCCTGAAGAGATACAGGAATCAATCAAACGTAAAGTTTTAAACTTTGCAAAAAACAATACGCCAATTTTTTTCACCAAATTAAATTACGGGCGGCCTCATTCTTTTTCCGGATCCGATAAAGAATGTCCCAAACAAGTTATTTTAGTTTCTGGACTGGCCGATTCAAATCCTTTTGTAGAACATGTGAAACAAAATTTTGAGATCCTTTTTGAAAAAAAATACGCAGACCATTACGATTATTTTTCAGATGATATTGAAGATATGGAAGCATGGCTAAAGAAATATCCCGAAGCTGCAATTCTGTGCACAGAGAAAGATTATGTAAAACTCAATGATGTTCGATTCAAAGATTTTTTTCAAAAGCACAAAGCATATTATTTACCGGTAGAGGTAGCATTTTTAAATAATGAAGATGAATTTTTACAAACGATTCAGAAATCAATTAAATGATAAAAAAATGCTATATCATATCATTTACGGTTTTGTTTTCATTGGTTTCAGAGGCGCAAATTCTCGACGATTCCACGAAACAGGTTTACAATCAAAATACTACATTTTATTTTCATGAAAAAGATGTAATAGATGGTGAACTAAACCAGTACAATCCTGATACAAGCATCAATTTTGTCCATAGATATAACTGGCAAACAATAAACAATAATCTCTATCAGGATCTTGGAAATTTGGGTTCTGCTTTGTTTCCGGTATTCTATAAAGCAAGAACGAACATCGGAACCAACTACGGAATCAATATTTACGATGAGTATTTTGAGAGTCCCGATGAAGTCAGGTATTTTAATACAAGGTCGCCATTCACAGAGTTAAAATATGTACAAGGGGCAAATAATTTTTCCAATTTAAAAGCAGAATTTTCCAGAAATATCGGGCCCTATTTTAATTCAACGTTCAAAGTAGACCGATTTACATCCGATAAAAGTTTAGCTAATGTCGGAAGAGACCGGCTGGTTGAGCATTGGAGTTTTATTTACAATACTAATTACAGATCTAAAAATGGAAGGTACAAAGTTCTTTATCATTATTCTCACCTAAGCCATGAAGTAGAAGAACAAGGTGGGATTAGGCCTTTATTATCTGATAGAATTCCGGAAGATTTGTATTTATACCAAAGTGCAAATGTCTGGTTAAATGATGCTTTCACCTGGGAAAGAAGAAATAATCACCACCTCTATCAACATTTTAAAATATTACGCGACTCAACCTCTGATTTCAGACTTTTCCATGAATTTGACCGTGTAAATATCAAGGACCGCTTTACGGATAATTCATTAGCAAACACTGATACATTTTATAATTTCACTTATTACCAAAGTATAGATAATACACTTTTTACAACTCAGTATTCCTTGTATGAAAATAAAATGGGTCTGGGAGGAAGTTTTAAACAGGGATTTTTCTATCGCGGCTATATGAGGCATCGATACTTTTACAGCAATTTTAGCAATGAATGGAATACGGAACTGTTTGTCGGCGGGGTATTGAGAAAAAAAATTAACTCAGCCATAGATAGTTTGGATATAAGAATAAGTGGTGAAAGTCAATTACCCGGAGATTACAGAATTGGATTAAATATAAGTGGAAAAAAATTCAACGTGGTTTTAAGTAGAATTTACTATTCACCGGATATCGTACAAAATCGTTTTAACAGCAATCATTTTATCTGGAACAATGATTTTAACCGAACACTAAGCGATAACTTAAATGCATCATACCGTTTTCGAATTGGCCAGCAAACCTTTAAACCTTTTGTGAATTTTCATAGAATCAATAATTATATTTATTATGATCAATTTGCACAAGCAAGACAAACGACTAAAGAGAATGCTATTGTTTATGCGGGCATAGAAACAAGTCTTAAATTTTGGAAATTAAACTTTTCAGGATTAGTTCAGTACGGAAAATCAGGAGGCCCGGATGTATTTAGGTTTCCGGAATTATTCTCAAAAGCAATTCTGTATTTTGAATCTCGGATTACACGTGGAAAATCCTCAATTCAATTCGGAATAGAGGCATTTTACCGATCGGCCTATTATGGGAATGCTTACATGCCGGCAAATTTCCAGTTTCATTTACAAGATGAATTCAGATTAGATCAGACCATTGTACCGGATGTATTTGCGAGTTTCCAATTCCGCCAGGCCCAGGCATTTGTCAAGGTGCCATATTTCATACAAGGTTGGGCTGTTCCCGGTTATTTTTCAAGTCCCTATTATACGGGCGTCCAAAGACCGGATGCAGTATCATTGGGTTTTAGATGGCAGTTTTATGATTAATTTTAAAAATTATGTTAGGGTTAAAATTACCAACAGATCCACGGTGGATTGACCTCGCACAAATAAGTGTTGAGGAAATTTTAATTGACCACGCCTATTGTGAACAAAAAGCAGCTTCTTCCTGTATTTCTCTCATTGTACAATACGCTGATAAAAAAGAAATAGTTGAAGCATTGACGCCTATTGTTGCTGAGGAATGGAGTCATTTTGAAAGAGTCATTGATGAAATGAACAAAAGAGGAATGAATTTGGGTAAGGCAAGAAAGGATGAATATGTTGCAGAATTAAATAAATCAATAAGAAAAGGGGGGAGTAGAGAACAACAACTTGTAGAGAAACTACTGTTAAATGCATTAATTGAAGCCAGAAGTTGTGAGCGCTTTAAATTATTATATGAAAACCATCCGGAAGAGTATTTAAGAAAGTTCTATTATGATTTCATGGTATCAGAAGCCGGTCATTATAGAAATTTTATCGACCTTGCAAAGAAATACATGCCTCTTGAATATGTTAAAAAGCGTTGGGAGGAGTTTTTAGAAGAGGAGAAAATGATTATATCCATGCTTACAGTTCGAGGCGATAGAATGCACTAAAGTTTATTATATGGATAAAGCAGTTATTATAGATGATGATCCATTATTTGCCAAGGCATTAAAGCACAAATTATCTTTTACCTATGGTTTTGAAGTCGAGTCCTATAAAAGTGCAGAAAGAGCTTTAAATAGTTTAAATACTGACCCGGGTATAATTTTTCTGGATTACCAATTAAGTGTAGGCACAGAGGTTATGGATGGACTTATGGCGCTTCGCGTTTTAAAGAAAAATTATCCAAAATGCACCATTATAATGATGTCTGGTGTAGAAAATACCCACTGGCTTAAGCAAGGTCAAAAATACGGTGCAAGAACATTTATGACTAAATCCGATAACCAATTAACCAATTTGGAGAAAGTAATTACGGAATTTCGAATAAATAAAGCGAATAGCTGATATTACATGTTTCTTCTATACTGACCACCTACTTCAAATAACGAAGAAGTGATTTGTCCCAATGAACAATATTTGACGGCATTCATTAATTCTTCGAATATATTTTCGTTTTTGACTGCAGCATCTTGTATTTTACTCAATGCATTTTCTGATTTATCAGAGTTTCTCATTTGAAGCCGCTCCAGCATCTCTATTTGATATTCCTTTTCATTTCTTGTGGCCCTGATAACTTCATTTGGAATTATTGTTGGTGAACCTTTAGAATTTAAAAATGTATTCACACCGATAATTGGGTATTCACCGGTGTGCTTTAGCGTTTCATAGTAAAGGCTTTCCTCTTGAATTTTTCCTCTTTGATACATGGTTTCCATTGCACCAAGTACTCCTCCTCTTTCAGTAATTCTATCAAATTCAGCAAGAACTGCTTCTTCTACTAAATCAGTAAGTTCTTCGATTATAAAAGAACCTTGTATTGGGTTCTCATTTTTAGTCAATCCGAGTTCTTTATTAATAATCAACTGGATGGCCACTGCTCGTCTTACGCTGTCTTCGGTTGGTGTTGTAATTGCTTCATCGTACGCATTTGTATGTAAGGAATTGCAGTTGTCATAAATAGCATAGAGTGCCTGAAGCGTAGTTCTGATATCATTGAAATCAATTTCCTGAGCGTGCAATGATCTACCGGAAGTCTGAATATGGTATTTAAGCATTTGAGACCGCTCATTTGCACCATATTTATCACGAAGGGTTTTCGACCAAATTTTTCTCGCCACCCTGCCGATTACTGCGTATTCAGGATCAACGCCATTGGAGAAAAAGAAAGATAGATTAGGCGCAAATTTATTGATGTCCATCCCACGGCTTAAATAGTATTCTACATAGGTAAAACCATTGGCAAGTGTAAATGCTAGCTGCGAAATCGGATTAGCTCCTGCTTCTGCAATATGGTAACCGGAAATGGAAACGGAATAGAAATTACGAACTGCATTTTCAATAAAATATTGTTGTACATCTCCCATAAGGCGCAATGCAAATTCAGTAGAGAAAATGCATGTATTTTGAGCCTGGTCCTCTTTTAAAATATCTGCCTGAACCGTTCCTCTAACAACTTTTAACGTTTTTTCCTTTATGGATTCATAAATGTCTTTTGGCAATACCTGATCACCACTTACACCTAAAAGCATCAATCCAAGTCCGTCATGATTTTTAGGTAAATCACCCTGGTATTCCGGCCGCATCTTACCTTTATAAAGATCCTTGATTTTCTTTTCGATATCCTTTTCAATTCCTTTTTCCCGAATATATAATTCACATTGCTGGTCGATAGCAGCATTCAGAAAAAAGGCCAGAAGCATTGGAGCAGGACCATTAATTGTCATTGATACTGACGTACTTGGCTCGCATAAATTAAATCCCGAATACAATTTTTTTGCATCGTCAAGACAGCAAATAGAAACACCTGAATTGCCGATTTTACCATAAATATCAGGTCGATGATCCGGATCATTTCCATAAAGTGTTACTGAATCAAAGGCTGTAGATAGCCTTGCAGCAGGCATATCAGCGCTTAAATAATGAAATCTCTTGTTGGTTCTTTCAGGCCCGCCTTCTCCCGCAAACATTCTTGTTGGATCCTCACTGGTTCTTTTAAATGGATAAATACCTGCGGTATATGGGAACCTTCCCGGAAAGTTTTCCTGAAGACTCCATTTTAAAATATCTCCCCAACTTCTGTAATTGGGAACAGCCACTTTAGAAATTTTTGTATGAGAAAGTGATTCAACGGTTGTAGGCACTTCAATTTCCTTATCCCTTACTTTAAACGAGTAAACAGATTTCTTATAACGCCCCGATTCTTTTTCCCAGTTTTCAAGCAGTTTTTTATTTTTAGGGTCAAGCTCAAGCTCAATGCTCTGATAAATATTCTTTAACTTTTCCTTAACATCCTGATTCTCCTCATTTAATGTTTTAATTGCGGTATCAAGTCCGTAAAGTTTTTCAGCAATATCGCTTTGCTTGTCTGTCCATTGATTATAATTTCTTACTGACTCAGAAATTTCAGATAAATATCGTGTGCGCTTTGGAGGAATGATGTAGATTTTTTCTGATACGCCTCCAGTCAATTCAAATTCCGATTTGAAATTAGTCTTGGTCTTTGCATTGATGGATTCAATCACGCTTTTGTAAAGGGAATTCATCCCCGGGTCGTTGAATTGCGAGGCAATGGTTCCAAAAACGGGCAAGTCCTCATCCTTAGCATCCCAGAGCTGATGATTTCGCTTATACTGTTTTTTTACGTCTCTAATAGCATCAAGGGCTCCCCGCTTATCAAATTTATTAAGTGCAATCAGGTCAGCAAAATCGAGCATATCAATTTTTTCTAACTGAGTCGCTGCACCGTATTCGGGAGTCATGACATATAAACTCAAATCCGCATGGTCGAGAATTTCGGTGTCACTTTGGCCTATGCCCGATGTTTCCAGAATTATCAGATCAAATTGAGCCGCTTTTAAGATATCCAAAGCTTCACTCACATGCTTTGACAAGGCTAAATTGGATTGTCTTGTTGCCAGAGAACGCATATAAACCCTTGAATCCTTTATGGCATTCATTCTTATGCGATCACCTAGCAATGCACCACCTGTCTTCCTTTTGGAGGGGTCAACAGAAATTATTCCCAGTGTTTTATCTTCAAAGTCTATTAAAAACCGTCGAACAAGTTCATCTACCAAACTCGATTTTCCGGCCCCACCCGTACCCGTAATTCCCAGTATTGGAGACTTTGATTTTAGGGAAAGATCTTTGATTCTTTGAATTTCTTCATTGTAAACATCCGGATGGTTTTCTGCTGCGGAAATTAACCTGGCTATAGCATTTTGGTTTTTATCAATTAAATGGCCGGCCTCACCATTTAATTGGTTACCTGTAGGGAAATCACATTTTTCAACCATATCGTTTATCATCCCCTGTAATCCCATGGACCTGCCATCATCAGGTGAATAAATCCTGGTTATTCCATAATCCATCAATTCTTTGATTTCTTCAGGGAGAATCACGCCGCCTCCGCCACCAAATATTTTAATATGTCCTGCATTCTTCTCTTTTAGCAGATCAAACATGTATTTGAAATATTCAGTATGCCCTCCTTGATAAGAAGTCATAGCAATAGCTTGGGCATCTTCTTGAATCGCGCAGTTTACCACTTCCTCGACACTCCTGTCATGGCCTAGATGAATAACTTCAACACCCGTTGCTTGTATAATTCTTCTCATGATATTAATGGCGGCATCATGACCATCAAATAAAGAAGCAGCAGTGACGATTCTTATTTTATTTTTTGGGCTGTAAGATTTAGTATTTGGCATTATAAAAGAATAATTTCAACTCTCTTTAGAATTGATTTATGTTAATCCTATTGAAATACAAAAATAATCAAATTTGGATTGCTATGCCACAGAAGGGATCAAACAAAAAAAAGAACGGATAAACCGTTCTTTTTACAACCTTGAAAAACTAAAAGCTGAATTACTCAGTCATTTTTCATGCAACTTTTATTAATTAAACTTACAAATTATTTATTTAAAAAGTTACAATTAATTAATAAAAGGTAGGATATCATTGATGAATATATCATTATACTGTGTGAAAATTAAAGCTATTTAATTAGCACATCCCTAAACTGTCGAAAAAGAGTTTCTTTTTATCCGGTGCAATGTTTATTTCATCATCGTTTTCCAAAACGATACTTCCCCCATATCTGTGTCTGAATTCTTTGACATAATTAAGATTAATCATATTGGATCTATGCACTCTTAAAAAGCCATAGTCTGAAAGTAAGGCATCATAATGCTTTAATACTTTGGAAGACACTAAACTTCGTCCGGATTTAAGAACGATATTGGTGTAATTCCCATCGGCTTTCAAATGAGCTATTTCTTCAATGTCAATGTAATTGATCGATTTAGATTCCTTAATTGCTAGTTTTTTGTTTTTAATAGAATAATTAAAATAAGCTTTGGCCAATTGATTAATCTTATCAAAGTCGCCTTCATGTTCCAATGAGTGACATACTTTTGAAATGGTAACATTAAGATCACTCTCATCTACCGGTTTGAGCAAATAGTCTAGAGCATTTACTCTAAAGGCATCCAACGCATATTGATCATTTGAAGTCGTAAAAACCACCTTGAAATTAATGGTATCAAACTTTTTTAAAAGATCAAAGCCTGTTCCGTTTTGAAATGCTGTGTCTAAAAAGATTAAATCCGGTTTAGAAAATATAATTTTTTCATACCCATCTTCTATTCCTAATGCAGTATCTACTACATCAACATTTTGCGCATAATTTTTAAGTTGAGATTTCAAGCAATTTAAAGCTGTCCTCTCTTCATCGATGAGAATAGTCTTTATCTTCATGTTCGTAATAAATTAAGATTAATATATAGCACCAACAGAACATCCGTAACAAATCCGGAATTAACGGTTTTGTAAATAATGAACTTAATGGAAATTGTTTTGATTTAAGGATGGTAAATTTTCCTGTATCAAGGTTGTTGGTAAAATTTAATCTTAATCCTGTTTGAAATGAAGATTTAAACTTCAGCTCAAATTCAGAATTAATTGAATTTGATTTGGTAACTAAACTATTTGAAAATTGTATTAAAGGAAGATTTATAGAACTGGAATAATAATTAATTGGATTTTTTGTTGTTCGATATAATTTGCAAGTATTCATTTGCACCTTTATAGCATTCTTCCTTTCTGAAGCAGCAAATGAATATAAAAAATATTTATCAAATAGTTCCAAAATTAAATGGTGTTTTTTGCTGATTTTGATAAAAAAAATTTATGAGTAGTAGTCTTATTAATAAATACAATGTTCCCGGTCCCAGATACACAAGTTACCCTACAGTTCCCTATTGGGAGTATGATGGATTTACTGGAGAGGAATGGGAAAGACATATGAAACTCAGTTTTAATTCAGAAAACAATAATGGAGGAATTAGTTTATATATCCATCTGCCATTTTGTGAAAGCCTATGTACGTTTTGTGGATGCAACAAACGAATTACTAAGAACCACAATGTAGAAGAAAAATATATTAATGCGTTGCTCCAAGAATGGCAAATGTATCTGAAAATTTTTGGTACTGAACCAGTGATTGGCGAAATCCATCTTGGAGGTGGAACACCGACTTTTTTTAATCCTCAAAATTTACAGCATTTGTTAAATGGGATTTTGAAAAATTCTAAAATACACAATACCTATGAATTTGGGTTTGAAGGTCATCCAAATAATACTCAGGAAGACCACTTAAAAGTACTCTATGATCTCGGTTTTACAAGATGTAGCTACGGAGTACAGGATTACGACCCAATTGTACAGAAAACGATTAACAGGATTCAACCTTTTGACAATGTAAAAAGGATCACCGAATTGAGTCGAAAGATTGGTTTCAAGTCAATTTCCCACGATTTGGTATTTGGACTGCCTCACCAAAAATTAAGCTCAATTGAAAATACAATTAATAAAACGGCAGAATTGAGTCCTGATAGAATTGCTTTTTACTCCTATGCACATGTACCCTGGATAAAAGGAGTAGGGCAAAGAGGATTTTCAGAAGAAGATCTTCCTAAAAATGATGAAAAGCGACTCCTTTATGAGAAAGGAAGAGAACTGCTGGAATTGAATGAATATTTTGAAATAGGGATGGATCATTTTTCAAAGACACACGATCAATTATACAAAACTTTTAAAAGTGGAACACTGCACAGAAATTTTATGGGTTATACCACTTCCGGATCAAAACTAATGATTGGCTTAGGTGTTTCGGCGATTGGAGATACCTGGTCTGCCTTTGCACAGAATGAAAAAGGCCTTGAGGATTATTATCAAAGAATTGACAAGAATGAATTACCAATATTCCGAGGTCATATTCTCAACAATGAAGATTTAAAAATCCGGGCAAAAATACTGGATCTTATGTGTCGCTTTGAAACGAATATAGAGGATTTGCCACCTGATATTAAAACTGGAATTCTTGAGCGATTGGAAGAACTCCTAGAAGATAATCTAATTAAACTATCAGGTAGTCAAATAAAGATCCTGGAAAAAGGATTGCCCTTTATTAGAAATATTTGCATGTCCTTCGACTTGAGATTGTATCGAAATAAGCCGAGCACTCAATTGTTTTCCATGACCATATAATGGACACAAAAATTGTAATCATTGGTGCTGGAATAACAGGTTTAAGCCTGGCGCATTTTCTCAAGAAATCCGGAATAGACTTTATCCTGTTGGAAAAAGAAAGTGAAACGGGTGGTAAAATCAAAACTCTGATTAAAGATGATTTCACATTAGAGTGTGGCCCAAACACGGTATTATTAAAAGAACCCGCTCTAAAGGAAGTTTTATTTGACTTAAACCTTTTAAAATCAATCATTTTTGCCAGTAAATCAATTGGAAAGAACAGGTTCGTAAATACCGAAAATGGTATATTCAAAATACCCTCGGGTCCTTTTAGTTTTTTCAGTTCTCAACTGATTACATTTTATGATAAATGGCAAATAATAAAGGATGTTTTTTCAAAAACGTCCTATTCAAATGAAAGTATTACAGTTGAAGACTATTTCAATAAGAAATTTAGTAAAAATGTCACCCGAAATTTTATTGATCCGTTTGTTACCGGAATATACGCCGGTGATATCAGTAAAATGAGTTTTAAATACTCCTTTCCCGCTTTATTTAAGGCAGATAATGAAAAGGGGAGCCTGATAAAAGGGCTTACATCCGAACGCGGGAATAACTCAAAAAATGAAGGAATATTTAGTTTTGAAGGAGGCTTGAACCGACTAGTTCAAAGCATATCAAGTCAAATCGACCATAGCTTGATTTTAAATGCTGAAGTACAGAGTATAAAGAAACAAAATTCAGGTAATTTTCATATCAAAATCAGCAGTAAGCATACGACTAGGACGATTACTTCCAATTATATTGTAGATACGAGAGCCTTAAAAGAAACAGCAAAAAGCTTTAATCTTAATGAGTCCTTTCCTGAAATTGAATATGTCCCTGTGGTAAGTTTGCATCTCGGATATAAAACAAGTGAAACCGTTAAGGTTCCTAAGGGTTTTGGACTTTTAAATAATAAAATGGCTGATAAAAAATATCTCGGTTGTATTTTTAATAGCGATATTTTTCCACATACAGCGCCTAAAGGTTTCAGACTTTTTACACTTTTAATAGGAGGGGCGCGAAACCCAAATTATGCACTAAATTTTGATCGAAAAATAAGAGATGAAGTGATTGAGGATTTTAACTCAACCTTCAGAATCAATGCCAGGCCCGATTTTATCCATCATTTTTCCTGGCCTGCAGCAATACCTCAATACAATTCTGGGTATGAAAGAGTAGTTAAAAACATTAAAAAATTCCACAAGGCTAATAAAAATTATTTTCTATTAGGCAATTATTACGAAGGGGTTTCCATAGGAGATTGTATGAAAAAATCTAAAAAGTTATCTGAGTTTCTTATAGATCAAGATTAAGAGATACTTTTAGAACAATATTTTTTATCAGGTCCGGATTTTGATATGCCCCATATCTATAAAAGAATCCAGTACCTAAACCCGTCTTTAATCCTGCTGTATTAATTATTAAAATATCATTGACAAAGAGACCGGACTCGAGATAACCTTTATTCATAATATTAAATCCAATTAAGCCATGGTCGGCTGGGTGATTCAAATCACCTATCCCAAAGTTATGAAGCATTTCCAGACTTGGATAATGATTGAGAAATGAAAAAAACAACGGCCCAAAATTATGCGAGTAGAAAAGATAAAAATACCTGTCTGACAGAAACTCATTAAAAGCCATCGTTTCGAAGGTATTGTGAAAAACGACAGATAAATTTCTTAAACCTCCCCGGCCTACATATAATTTATGATAAGGCAATGAACGATCCGCAAAACCTGTATTTATTTGAATGCTTGACTTTCCGAACCCAAGGATATGTTTTTGATAATTTATTCTGAACTCGTATTTATTGTAATTAAAGTCACTTCCCAAGGTTTTTAATCCTCTTTTCCATTGAATATAAAATTCGGGAAAAGGATTATTTACCAGGTAATGATTTCTACCCCACCTTATCCTTTGTTCTCCAAATGCAAATCGCAATCCGAATTTTACTTCAGTATATCTAAAATCCACGGCAGAATCGTTTTGAAAAACATAGTCATAAGTTGGTTCAAGAATAGAATAATCAATGCCGAATTGACTTTGCAGGTATTTGGTCAATCTAACTTTGCTTCCAATTCCTATTGCCACTTCATTATCCATAATGCTAATACCATATCTCCTAAGCAATTCACTTCTAAACATATCTGACTCTTGCATTGGGAAATCAACACTGCCTGATTCAAATACATCTTTTCTACCATAAACTTTAATCCAGTTCCAATAATTGCGATCCAAATAGATCTTTTCAGAAGCCCCGAATTTTATTTCTTCATCGCGAAATCCATAAGCAAGAAAAGCTCTTGTTTTAAATCTTTTTGATAGCTTTTGTTTGGTCTGAATACCCAACCCAAGTCTTATTCCCTCGTGATTATTATATGCGATAATATCATGGATATTTAATTCATAACCTCCGATTGGAATTTTTCCCTGATATAATTCTTTTCCAAAGTTTAAACCCCTATAAACACTTTCTAGTTGAGGATTTGCACTATAAAACTCCTGAGTATTTTTAATCAGCGAATCATTTTCAGGACTTGAATGATCTGCGTGAAAGTCTGAAACATTACTGTAGGTTTTGATAATTTCATCATAGTATTTGCTTTGTAACTGTGAATTGAATTGGTAAGAACTGTATTTTACAGAGCTAAGCAATTTTATTTGTGTAGAAAAGGATTGTATGCCTGTAAGGTTCTGTACAAGGTGACTCGACTCTATAACATTGACCCCGTTAAAATTCTGATATTCAGCGCTGATTCTAAGTTTTGAATCCGTATCCACTGCTTTCTCAGCCCAAACCGCGTGAACCCTGTTATTCGTTTTGTCAAAATAGATGAAGCCGCGGAGTTTGTTAGCTTCATTTTTCAGCTTTGGAGAAAACTGTATCACTAACAATTCAGAATTAGCTAACTGTACAGTATCGGTTGATCTAAATAAATAACGTTTCTGAGTTTCTCCGGAAAGCGGATTTGGATAATACACCGATCCGATGCGCCAGAAATTATTATAAATTGAAATCTCATATAAATAATTTGCCCCTGTAAACTCAAATGAATTTTGAATTCCAATACTCTTTCTTGAAATGGTTTTTTCCTCGAAATTGTATTTGTTTTTGTATTCAATGAGATCATGTGAACTATTATAAATCAAATAATGGTCATTCGGGTAATGATTTAATCTTTGTCCAAATAATCCCAAATAACTATTAAAATTCCTTTTAAACCTTTTAATATCATTGCTTTTTAGAATTTCATAACTATTTCGCTCAAATTGAAGGAGTTTGAATTCCCGATCGTATTTTTTGGAATTTGATGCTAAATAGTTTTTGATAATACCCAGAACACTTTCATCAGATTTCCTCAAGGGTAAGAAAACAGTATAAGCAATCAGACGAATGTTCAAATCAATCGAATCAGAAAAGACCTTGTATTCTAATTCCTTGTGAAAAGGTGCATTAAAAGTCAGTTTTGAAATTTGTGATGTTGAACTTATCTGAAACATGCCCAAACCATCGGATAATAAACTTAGACTGTCATCAACAATTATTTCACAAAATGGAACCGGATCTCCATATATTCCGTCCTGAATATTTCCTGAAATGTAAAATTGTCCTGACAAATGGCTAACTGCACCTATAAGCAAAAGCAAGGTGAAAATTATTCTCATTTTGGGCAATCTATTTAATTAATAGTTTTTGGAGTTCCAGAAGTGCATTTTGATTTACGGGAGCGTAAATGGCATTGTTGATACTTCGTTTTTCTTTGTCCGTAAGGTGCCAACTTAAAGCTGCTCTTTTCCAGGTTATATCGGGTTTTGGTTCTTTGGGAAAATAATAAACCCTGGGGTCATATTCAAAATCTATTACACTTACAGGATTATCGATCCACTGTTCGGCGTATTCAATATAATTATCATTCTTTATTTCTTGAATAGATCCCCAAATGGTATAAATAGAAGAAATTGGATTTAAAAATTTGGAAACGATACTTGGCGTTGATTTTTCTTCTGCTTGCTTATTTCGTTCTGTATCGCGGATTCTAATAAATATAATACCCGATGTATTTTCTTTAATCCATTTTCGGAACACAAAAAGAAAACGAACAGCATCGGAAGTGCCAAAATTATCAGAAATCCCCGAGTCCATTATTTCTGTTACAGGATTACTGGGCAAATCAATATTTGGAGTGATATAAGGAAAAGTGGCATTCATCCTTAAGGCGGTTAGCATAGGTAAATTTTCCGCACCGTGATTTTCAAAAAACCGCATGAACTCAACACCTTTCATCAATGGAGTCTTAGTGCCCATAAACTCAGGTGCAGCTCTGTTCATATAAGAAAGCGGTTGTGGAGAAATATATAATTTTCGTCCATCGTTTATCATAGCAGGAGACATTATGACCATAGGGATTTCAGCACTGAGCTCGGGATATTTATAATCCATTAATTTTTTATCCAGTACGTAATCTGTGTTTTGATTCAATTTATCTTCCAATGCATAACCTCTGTCTTTATAATAGTACATACCCTCAAATTCAGTTTTCTGAACTCTTAAAAATAAATCACTCACAACCATGCTAAATATGATGGGATTCAGGTTATCCAAGGAGATTTTGTCAACGAAACCATTAGACCAATAAGACTTTGAAATATCGTTATGTTGTGCCCTGTAATAAAGCTCTCTGAAATAGCTCGCTCCTATCATTCCACCAGAGGCACCAGTAATCAATTGTGTATGTTGCATTAATTTACCTTGAGTGACACTATCTGCATATTGAAGTGTTCTTAAGGTCCATACAGCAGCCCTTTGACCACCTCCGCTTGTAGCGATAAAAATCATTTTTGGTTTTTCAGGGCCTATAAATTTATTTTTCCAGTTTTCAAGTATCTTAATTGTATACAGACTATCCTGTGTATAGATGGAGTCAGTATTATATTTCTTAATGTTATCCAAATTGTATTCTACAGGTGGAATCTCATAATTAAGACCCAATGCAAAGTTTTGCTTTTGAAAAAATCCGTATTGAACAGTGTAGTTGAGAATCAGAAAAAGTATCACTAAAAAAGTGAGAGCCCAGGATCTTAGCCAATAGGTAAATGCTCCAATAAACATAATAATAATGGTGCCTAACAAAAGTGCAGATGAAGCCGCGGGAATTTGAAAAATTGGATAATCCTTAAAAAGTCCAATGACCATAAACAGGATAAATGAGATTATCTCAAAAAGAACAGCATTTAAATGATTTTGATCAAAAATATGGACTAGTGCTTCTCTGTCAAATCGCTTTGTTGGTTTAACGTTTACAAATTTGAAAGGTATTCTGATATAGGAATTAATTTTAACAACATTTCCTTTTCTGACCGCATTCAGTCTTTTTAGAATATTTTGGCGTGATAATGGTGTTTTTTTAAGATTTCTATCAACTTCATTGACAAAGTTTTTAATGTAGTCCTTGTTTGTAATTCCGAAATATAAAATGATAAGATAAAGTGTGAAAAAGTAACCGAAATAGAAACCTAAAACTTTTATTAGTATATCTATCCAGTAAACATTTTGCTCCTTTTGAAAAAAAATAACGGAAATAGTAAATGTGATGAGATAGGCTATCGGGATTATTGAATTGTTAATACAAAAGTGTGTGAATGGCCTTCTGATAAAGCCTAAAAAGTTAAAACGATAGCTATCAAGTATATAATTGGCGATGTTAAAGGCCATTGTAAAACCTGCCAGTGATAAACCTAAAAGCGCAAAACTGACAAATCCAGTATCGCCATTGTACTCAGGGTCCAGAAAAAGCGTAGGTATACCAAGACCACTTCCTATTCCCTCAACAGTTACGGCGAAAATTATTAGCCAGAAAAGAAGGAGAATTTGATTCTTTCTCAAATTCAATATAAGGAGCTGTAATGGAAAGAAATAAAATATCTTATTCCAGTTCTTAGTATTTTTCAAACTTCGCGATCTCAATTTTGCTTATAAGATAAGATTCTTTATTCAATTATTAATTCAATAATGGAAAGATATAAAATAGTACAGATTGTTTGTTTTACTAATTTTGCGCTCCATTAAAGATTTATGAAAAATATTAGAAATTTTTGCATCATCGCCCATATTGATCACGGTAAATCTACTTTGGCCGATAGATTATTAGAAAAAACCAATACCATTACGGAAAGGGAAATGCAGGCCCAGGTTCTTGATGATATGGATCTTGAGAAGGAGAGGGGAATAACCATTAAAAGCCATGCAATTCAAATGGAATATGAGCAGGATGATACAAATTACATTCTAAACCTAATTGACACACCAGGGCATGTGGATTTTTCGTATGAAGTTTCGAGAGCAATAGCTGCTTGTGAGGGCGCTCTTCTTGTAGTAGATGCAGCTCAGGGAATTGAAGCCCAAACCATTTCAAATTTATATCTGGCCATTGACCACAATCTTGAAATAATTCCTGTTCTTAATAAAATTGACCTTCCCGGAGCTATGCCTGATGAAGTGTCCGATCAAATCATCGAACTAATTGGATGTGATAAAGAGGATATTATTCATGCAAGTGCAAAAGAAGGAATCGGAATTCAGGATATCCTACATGCTATTATCAAAAGGATTCCCGCTCCTTCAGGCGATCCTGATGCACCTCTTCAGGCATTAATTTTTGATTCGGTTTTTAATTCATACAGGGGAATAGAGGTTTTCTTTAGAGTTAAAAATGGAACCATCAAAAAGGGGGACAAGGTAAAATTCGTCAATACAGGTAAAAAATATGAAGCGGATGAAATCGGCACCTTAAAACTTAAGCATTTCCCTGTTAAAGAAGTAGGCACTGGAGACGTTGGTTACCTAATAAGCGGTATCAAACAGGCCAAAGAAGTTAAAGTAGGGGATACTATAACACATCTTGATCGGCCCTGCAGCAGTGCAATAAAGGGTTTTGAAGATGTGAAACCAATGGTATTTGCGGGTATCTACCCAGTAGATACAACTGAATTTGAAGAACTTCGATCCTGTATGGAAAAGCTTCAGTTAAATGATGCATCTCTTGTTTGGGAACCGGAAACTTCAATGGCATTGGGTTTTGGATTTCGATGTGGTTTTCTTGGAATGCTGCATATGGAAATAGTACAGGAAAGGCTCGAGCGCGAATTTGATATGACGGTAATTACCACGGTGCCTTCAGTACGATATATGGTTACTAAATCCGATGGAAGTCAAATTGCGGTTTCTGCGCCTTCAGAAATGCCTGATCCCACAAATATATCCTTTGTTGAAGAGCCTTTTATTCGGGCACAGATTATAAGTAAATCTGAGTATGTAGGGAATATTATGTCTTTGTGTATTGACAAAAGAGGTGAATTGAAGAATCAGGTCTACCTAAGTTCTGACCGGGTAGAACTTACATTTAAATTACCTCTTGCTGAAATAGTCTTTGACTTTTTTGATAAACTCAAAACAATTTCAAGAGGATATGCCTCGCTTGATTATGAACTAACGGGTTATGACAAATCCAATTTGAGTAAACTGGATATTTTGTTAAATGGTGATAAAGTAGATGCACTTTCTGCTATCGTTCATAGAGATAAAGCTTATGAATGGGGGAAGAGGTTATGTGAAAAACTGAAAGAACTGCTTCCAAGGCAACAATTCGAAATAGCCATTCAGGCAGCTATAGGAACTAAAATAATCGCCAGAGAATCTGTTAGGGCATTAAGGAAAAATGTTACTGCAAAGTGTTATGGCGGTGATATTACCCGAAAAAGAAAATTACTTGAAAAACAGAAGGCAGGTAAGAAACGAATGAGACAGGTAGGCAATGTTGAAATACCACAGGAAGCTTTTATGGCTGTCTTGAAAATGGACAATTAATTCAAATTTTAGCTCCTTTAAGATATTTTTGAGTAATTGCTATTTAATAGAATTTTAGAATTAGTTAAATGAATTTATTAGACGGAAAACAAACTTCACTCAATATTCAAAAGGAACTGGCAGATAAAGTATCCCAACTTAAAAATCAGGATAAAAGAGCACCCCATTTAGCTGCAATTTTGGTAGGAGAAGATGGCGCCAGTAAAACATATGTAGGAGCTAAAGTAAAAGCTTGTGAGAGAATTGGCTATGAGTCCACATTAATAACATTGCCAAATACCATCACAGAACAAGAGCTTCTGAGAAAGATCGAGGAAATAAATTATGATTCGGAAATAGACGGACTCATCGTTCAGTTACCGCTTCCCGGACATATTTCTGAGAAACGTGTAATAGAAACAGTAAAGCCTGAAAAAGATGTGGACGGTTTCCATCCAATTAACGTTGGCAGAATGATCAAGAATTTGCCATCATTTATATCAGCAACACCTTTTGGAATACTAAAACTTTTAGAAACTTATGGTATTGAAACCGAAGGCAAGCATTGTGTGGTGGTTGGGCGAAGTCAAATTGTTGGTTCGCCTATGTCAAATCTTATGAGCCGCAATGGCAATCCGGGAAATTGTACCGTCACATTGTGTCATAGCCGAACTAAAAATTTAGAACAATACACCAAACAAGCTGACATTCTAATCGCAGCCATTGGCCGTCCTGAAACCATAACCTTTGAAATGGTAAAAGAAGGCGCAATTGTTATAGATGTGGGAACTACCAGGGTTCCGGATAACACGAAAAAATCTGGATTTAAATTAAAAGGAGATGTGAAATTTGACGAGGTTTCTCCAAAATGTAGTTATATAACGCCAGTACCCGGTGGAGTAGGGCCAATGACAATTGCAGGACTGATGTTGAATACTTATTCTGCTGCCACGGGAGAATATTACTGATTTCTATTTTCAGATATCAAAAAAAATCAAACCGAATGTCTATAATCAAATACCCCATAATGGAATCGTTTTATACCATTCAGGGAGAAGGAGACTTTTCAGGTGCTCCAGCTTACTTTATCCGTTTTGGGGGTTGCGATGTAGGATGCGTTTGGTGCGATGTAAAAGAATCATGGCCATTGGAGGGGCACCCTGAAAAAACTGCGGAGGAATTGATCAATGAAGTTGAATTATCGGGAGCAAAAATGGCTGTAATTACAGGCGGGGAACCTTTAATGTATGATCTGGGTGATTTATGTGAAACTTTAAGAGCACACAAAATTAGAAGGCATATTGAAACCTCCGGTGCTTATAAGCTTACCGGGGAATGGGAATGGATTTGTTTTTCTCCAAAAAAGTTTCTTAAACCAAAAGAAGAAATATGCCTGCAAGCTGATGAATTAAAAATCATTGTTTTTAACAAAAGTGATTTCAAATGGGCCGAAGAATATGCATCAAAGGTTAATTCAGATTGCAAGCTTTATCTTCAACCGGAATTTTCCAGAGAAAAAGAAATGTTACCATTAATAATTAACTATGTAAAAGAAAATCCAAAATGGAACATTTCCTTACAGATTCATAAAATCATGAATATCCCCTGATATGAGATTTTTAATAGTTTTTCTTTTTTTTTCACTGAGTATAAAGGCCCAGGATAAAGATGCTCTTCATACGAGTTCTGCAAAAGCCGAAAGGTATTATCTAAAAGCTCAATCTGAAGCTTCACGCAGAAACTACAAGCTGGCTCAGCAATTGCTGGATGAAGCGATAAAAAAAGACGATCAGTTTGTGGAAGCTTATTTCCTTAAAGGTATTATATACAACTCCTATGGTGAAAGGGAAACGGCATTTAAAATGTACGAAAAAGTAATTGCCTTAGAACCCGATGATCGAAAATTTCGAAAAGCACATTTTTTTGTTGGAATGGAAGAATTCGAAAATGGGAATTATGAAAATGCTAAAAATGCCTTTCAAAAATATTTATTTCTTATTCCTGGAGACAAAAGGTCAAAAGCTATTGCAGAGGAAAAAATAAAAAATTGCGATTATGCCATGGATCCGGCGCATCGCTCGGATAAAATAAAACCTCAAAGACTGGATGAAATACTCAATAAATTTCAATATCAATATTTTCCTGTATTAACAGCCGATCAGGAATATATTTTTTTTACTGCCAGAGATGATATCAGTACAGAAGACATATTCGTCAGTCGTTTTTACGATGGCAATTGGGTAAATCCACAGAGTATCTCTCCTGTTATTAATACGCCTGCTTACAATGAAGGAACATGTACAGTTTCAGGGGATGGAAGAATGATTGTTTTTACATCATGCAACTCACCGGGAGGAAGAGGTAGATGTGATTTATATATAGCTTTCAGAAATGGAAATAAATGGACCAAGCCAAATAATATGGGCCCCAATGTAAATTCAAAATACTGGGATTCACAACCATCATTATCAGCTGATGGTAGGCATCTTTATTTTTCTTCGGACAGGCCCGGTGGTAAAGGTCGCATGGATATTTGGGTTTCTTCCAGAGATCATTTAGGCCGATGGAGCCCCGCTAGAAATGTAGGGGCGCCAATTAATACCCGAGGAGAAGAATTTTCTCCCGTTTTACATCCTAGCAATAAAGCGCTCTATTACGCAACAAATGGGTACGACGGTTTTGGTGGACTTGATTTATTCTATTCATTAAAAGAAGATGGCAAATGGTCTAAACCTGAAAATTTAGGGGCTCCAATTAATACATGGAAAGATGAAGTGGCATTTTTTGTTGCAGCTGATGGCAAAACGGCTTATTATTCGACCAATGAAAAAGATGAAAAAGGTGCAAGAAGCTTTTTATATAAACTAGACCTGCCACCCCGCTTGCAATTAAAAAACAAAAGTTACTCCTTGAAAGGTACGGTTTACGATAAGGAGACTAAGAAAAAATTGCGTGCACAAATTGATTTAATTGATTTGGAAACAGATGAAACCGAACAAAGCGTAAGTTCTGATCCTAGTAATGGCGAATACTTGATTGTTTTAACGGAAGGTGCAGAGTATGGGCTTTTTGTAAGTCGTGAAGGTTATTTGTTTGAGAGTTTAAATTTTAATTTAAAAGATTCGGATGCTTCTGGTAAACTAAATATTGACATTGCTTTAACGCCCATAAATGTCAATGCCAGCACCATTATGAACAATATATTTTTTGACTTTGGAAAAGCCAGCCTTCGTTCATCCTCAATTCCTGAATTGGAAAAGCTAATTGATTTTCTTAAAATAAATGAAAACGTAAGAATTGAAATTGGAGGACATACAGATAATATTGGAAGCATTGAGGATAATCAAAAACTATCTGAAGATAGAGCAAAAGCCGTAAGAGATTTTTTGGTCGGACACAAGGTGCCTCTTGATCGCTTAAGTTTTAAGGGTTATGGAGAATCTAAACCTGTAGAAGATAATAATTCGGAAGAAAACAGACAAAGAAACCGAAGAATTGAATTCACTGTTATAACAAAGTAGAACTTTGATTGTAGAATTTCGTAAATTTGATAGACGGAATTGAATTTGAAATGAGTAACTCAATTAAGATATTATTCACTTTTTTATTCGTATTACAAGGTATATGCTCATATTCCCAAAAAGAGATAAAAACCTTAAAAACTCTCTCCAAGAATGGCCACATCGTCCAGGCTTTGGCTTTTAATTCTGATAATACAATTCTCGCTTCAGGAGGAACAGATGCCAATATAATATTGTGGGATCTTAAGACATTTCGTGAAATGAGAACATTAAAAGGTCATATAGCTCCTGTAGAGGCGCTAGAATTTGATTTTGAAACCGGTTGGCTGTATTCAACCGGAAGAGATAATCGACTCATTGCCTGGAATATCCAAAAAGGTAAAATCGAATTTGATGTAAAAGCCCATGAAATGGAAGTTTGGGATCTGCGAATCGATTATTTCAGAGGGAATGTAATCACCGCATCAGCTGATAAAACAATCAGTATTTGGGATAAAAGTACGGGAGAATTACAAAGAACAATTTATGGTCATAGTCAGGACATGACGGCCATTAGTATTTCTAGTGATTGGAATTATCTCTTTTCTACGAGTAAAGATTTGACCTTAAAAACCTGGGATTTGAATAATGGCCAGGAATTGAAATCCCTGACTATGGATAGAACCTGGGTAAATGATCTAAGTCGTAGTCCAATGAATAATGTCTATGCAAGCGGCGGACATGATAAGGTCATTAGAGTATGGAACGACAATGTTTATTCACCATTGATAGAAATAAGTGGCCAAAAAGGGCATATCACAAGTCTCGATATAAGCGGTAATGGAAAATTATTGGCATCTGGCAGTTATGATAAAACGGTCAATATATACGACGTCGAATCGGGTAATTTGCTTGCTAATACAGAAAAACATAAGGCTGCAATTAATGATTTAATATTTTCATGGGATGGAATTTATCTTGCAACCGCGGAACTAGGATCTAACATTAGATTATTCGAAATGCAACAGCTAAATGCGGGCAAATATGTTTTGGAGATTCCCGATAGAAATGGAAATCGACAGATAGCTGCTAGAAGCTCATCAAACCCAAGTTCAAATAACACTAAAAGTTCGACAAAAACTTCAAATTCTAGTTTTAGTGAAAATATTGATTTCAATCCTTTAGAAACTGGCAAGAATCATTTGTTGCTTATAGCAATTAACGATTATAAACACTGGCCAAGATTAAACAATGCCTTAAATGATGCCTCTGATGTTAAAGATATTTTAACTGAAAAGTATCAATTCCGCGATGAAAATGTTTATATGGTCGCAGAAGAAGAGGCAACATTGGAAAATATTCACAATGCATTTCAGGATTTACGTACCAAGGTGGGTGAAAAAGACAACCTATTAATATTTTATTCCGGTCATGGATTTTATGATAAAGACCTGGACGAAGGATATTGGATTCCTGTTGATGCCGAATCCGGGAAAACCACTGATTATCTACCAAATTCAAATCTTTTAAAATACATAAAAGCGCTGGATTCGAAACATATATTTCTGGTTGCAGACGCTTGTTTCAGCGGTTCCTTGTTTTCGCCTAGTACTCGTGGATATGTAGAAAATGTAGAAAAATATAAATCGAGATGGGCCTTGACATCCGGTCGCCTTGAATTTGTATCTGATGGAAATTACGGCAAAAGGAATAGTCCATTTACATCGTACTTTTTAAAGTATTTGGAGTCTAATGACAAGGAGCAAGTCCCTGTTTCTGAATTAATTCAGTATGTTAAAGTAGCAGTATCAAACAATTCGGATCAAACTCCGATAGGTAGTCCATTAAAAAATGTAGGAGATGAAGGTGGTGAATTCATATTTAGGAAAAATTAAAATATTACTGGTATTAGCCTTATTTATTGGTTATAGCTCAATTATGGCTCAGTCATATTCTGTTGTTACTACCAAGGGTTCAATCCTTTATGGAAGTGAAAAACAAGAATTGAGCAGAGGAGCAAAAGTTGATTTGAATGAATCACTGACTTTTAAAGATCCACAAGCTATGGCCGTATTGATTAGCTCAAAAGGTGAACGCTTCATTCTTAAAAGTCAAAGCAGTGCTGAAAGAGACTCTGAGTTGATGGCCACAATTAAGGATGTTCTGGTTCCAATGAAAAGGATGTCTGCATTGACTACCAGAGGCTCTGAAGATCATAAGATCATAGATTTGGAGGCGATGATTGGTGATAAAAATTTTGTTTTTATAGGGGAAGAAATGATTCTAACACTGGATCCTGCCTATTATCCAATGGATGATCAACGTTATTTTATATTTTCATATTTTCTGGGAAAAGAAGCGGTTAATAAAAAAGTATATTTTGAGGATAATCTGCTGATATTTAGACCGGATCAGCTTTTTAATTTCAATGGAGAGCCGGTTGACCATTCTCAAATTGCCGAGGCTAAACTTTTTTATAGAGATGAAATTAAAAAAGACACCCGATTGATTTCTTCATTCAAACCAATAGTACTATCTGAAGAAAGGTTAAAGGGAGAATGTGATATTTTGATATCCTTTTATAAAGATGCAGAAATGGATAAAGAGTCAATAAAGCTTGAAATTAATGATTATCTCAATTCATTTTACGGCAAAACATCCAGAGAAGCAGTAGCACATTGGATAGATAAAAGCTTTCAATTCTAATACATGAGCCGCAAAATTTTATTGTGGCTTGTTTCGGCAATACATGCTATTTTTCTCATTGTTGTAAGTTACTACTGGCATAAACAGCCATTTTTGTATGACGAAGAGCTTACTTTACTGCGGATAAGTTCATATTTCAAACGTTTAGTACTTCATATCGATGATAAACCGGATATGTCTAAATACCTTTTTATTGACATTTCGTGGGAAAAAATGCTGGTCGATAAATATGATGAATACGGGTTTCCTATTGGAAAAGAAGCGGTCACATCAAGACCTGTTCTATTAGATTTTTTCCGGAGAGTTGCAAAATTCAATGATGGTCCTAAATTTATTGTTTGCGATATCTTTTTCGATGTGCCTACTGAATATGATAGGGATCTGGAAAAAGAAATAAATAAGTTTGATAATATTTTATGCGTTTCGCTTTACGATAGTCAATACGATACAGCATATTACCCTGTTTTAGATGTGCCAACAGCTACAACATCGTTTGAAACTTCCGAAGGTGTATTTCTTAAAACAAAACTTGTATTTGCCGATACAATTAAGACACTCCCTGTACAATTGTATGAATATACTGAAGGCAAAAAACTAAGGGCTGATGATCATTTTAATTGGTCTACATTTAAAATTAATCTTAATTCTTTTGTTGTAGATCATGGTGTCAGGAATTATGACCTTTTTGAATCAGAAATCACAAGAAAAGTTTACTTGTCGGAATTACTCTTATTGGATGATGAAAGTATTGAAAAAATAGTTAAGGATAAACTAATTTTTATAGGGGATTACGAGGATAATGATTTAGTTGAAACGATTTACGGTGATCTTCCCGGGCCAATTATATTGGTAAATATTTATAACTCAATAATTAATAAAGCCAATCAAATCAATGCCTTATTTATTGTATACCTGCTATTAGGCTATTTTTTTGTGTCCTATATCTGTTTTAGCAATGATAGTATTTTTGATATTCTTACCGATAAACTATCGAGTAAATACAAGATTAATGCTGATTTATTAAGTTTTGGAGGGTATTTACTTTATTTCTTTTTAATGAGTTTTATTTCCTATCTCATTTTTGATTTTATCTTGACTATTTTACTATTTTCTCTTTATATGGAGATTTTTGAGAGGCTTAAAACCATGTTTGAGAAATATGTACTGGTTCATTTTTTCAAATTGAACTCGTAAAAAGCATTTGTTACAGAGTCGCCGCTTTCTATTTCATCAATTTTAATTGCGGCATAAACGGCTCTTTCACTTGAATGAAAAATAATTATATCATCTTCCTGGATATTTATCATTTGATCAAGTTTCTGACCTGATTCGTATGCCTCTATTAATTTGGACAAGGTTGCATTGGGATAATCAAAGCCATTAAACCGAACAAATTTGCCATTGGTATTACTTCTCCAGATTCTGGTGAGGTTTACCGTTGTGTCGGCCAATTCATAAATATCTACTGTATTTGTATCGAGAAGTGCTGTATCCGTAAATACTGCAACTCTGTTTATCAAATCAAATCCATCTGGATTTTGAGTAAGTTTCGGATAAATTCTATGACCTGTAGTTTCTGTGAGAGGAACTTCTAATGAATCATAAATTATCAGAGCCGATCGAAATTGCGTGGTTGATTTTCCATCACTGGTATATACTTTGAATTCAAAATCATATTCTCTGGACTGATCCAAAGGTCTCGGAAAGCCAAAATTGTATTCAAAAAAACTACCTGAAATTGCGCTATCGAAAACAATGCTACGATTAACTTCATTTTCTTCTCTTACAGCTATCGTAAATCTGCTTAAATTATCTGTAGAGCTTTGAGAGCGCGTAAAGAATATTACCGGTTCATCAATAGGATAAACTTTAAAAATATCCTGAGGAACAACATCAAGTATCAAAAAATCATTGTCGTCGTTACAGGATAGGGGTATAAGAAGAATGCCAATTGCAAAAAGCAAATTGGCATTCATTTTAAAAAATTGCTTAATCAATGTTAATTCTGTTTTAACTTATAAGCTTTAGCTTTAACATTAATTGTTATTTTCCTACCCAGGAACATTCTTTGAATTTCCTCATTTACCTGATAAGGAATTATAAATTCCAGGTCAGGATACTTTTCCTGAGCGTCGTAAAGCGCCCTGCTCAAAGGAGCATTTTGAATAGGAAGGAAACTTCTTCCATTAAAAGTAAGAAATGTTGTTCTGGTTAGATTATTAAACCTTGGTTCATGGTATCTTCTTGTTCCCCAAACATATTGGGTATAACTTATTGTACCATCAATTTCTCCAATGTATTCAAAATCATTCCAGAATAATCTCAGATCCACAGAAGCATTCAAAGGTGAACCTTGAATACTTTTTTTAATAAATACACCTCTACCACACGATGATATTACAATCACAAGTGCGATCAGCAGCATACTGTATTTTTGATTTTTCAAAAAATTATGCATATCAGATTCTGTTTTTTCAATTAGTTAGAAAAGAAGTAACTCAATGTTACACGCACTTGATTATCAAGATTGTAAGTTCTGGAACTTAATGATTCAAAAAGCGGCACGGTGGCACCTCCGTTAAATGCAGTAATATCACCAGGACGCACAAAAAATTCATTGCTTACGAAAGTTCCTGTACCATCGTCCTGTTCTTGAACTACTTTATATCTTTTGAAAGCATAACCCTTTCCTATTATTCCGTACTCAAGACCCAATGCCAAAGGCAAATCTGCGATAAAAAACTGCATTCCAACGAATCCGCCTGCTCCGTAAAGCAATGAGGTACCTTTCACATCATTTAAGATTGTGTTACCATCATTCCTTTCCTGAGAGTTAATTGATCGCTGAATATGCGTTCCCAATAGCGCTTCGACTCCTACATAGATGTCAATTAGGTTGGTTGGGTTAAAGTGCTTCTCAACACCCGGCTTAATTGCATAATCCCTTTCGGAATTCTTAGACTCTATCCGAACAATATCTGTCGGTTGAGGTGCAGTTCCCGTAGCAAAGAATAAGTCTCCTTTCTCAACTGATTTGTCTTTTGCAGCAACCAATCCGATTCTGTAGACAACGTCATTGGAATTATAATACTTGAAATTGACAAGTGAGAAATTTGGAACTTCCAATTCATCAGAAGGATTTTCATCACCTGCTATATCATCAAGAATACTTTGAGCATCAAAAACATCTACGGCCAAAAATATACCCATGTCACCGGCTAAAGGTCTTGTACCTGTAGAGTAATTTGAAGGATTGCTCTGACGTTGTGATAGTTGAGCAAATGTCATTTCAGACAAAAACACAACTGATACCAAAACAAGTAGTAATTTTTTCATACTGAATAAGGTTTATTTAAATGAAAGCTTAAAAATTAACTTCTACTAAAGTAGTATTTTCTTATTTCAAAGCAAATGAAAATCAAAGATTATACAATTATATATATGTTTTAGCTTAAGCAAAGTGTACGCTTTTATTTTTTCTGTTCTTAAATGAACAGTTTATATCCTCAAAATACGTTTAAATGACTCCCAATTAGCCTTTCCTTGTTTTGTATGGTCTTTGTTATAAGGAAGTGAAACAAACTATAGAATCATGAATCTTAAACGCACTTTAACATCAATTACCTTTTTATTAGTATTTACAATTGCCTATGCTCAGGGGCCACCACCAATAACTCAACCTCAGGCCAGTCCACGTGCTGAGATTAGTCAAACGATTGGAATAACTACCGTCAGCATTGATTACGGACGTCCTGCTGTAAAGGAAAGGGAAATACTAGGCAAGCTTGTTCCATTTGATCAAATATGGAGAGCAGGTGCAAATGAAAACACGAGAATATCATTTGACAAACCTGTCGTTCTGGGAGAAAAGACTATACCTGCCGGTACATACGGCTTACATATGATTCCTTCCCAAGAAGATTGGACTGTCATTATAAGTAAGGATCATGAGTCATGGGGAAGTTATTTTTATTCGGAAGACAATGACGTCACACGCTTAAAGGCAAATATGACGAAGACAGATTATTCACAGGAAAGATTAGCCTATGGTTTTGATAATATTTCAAGCAACGGAGCAGATGTTTTTTTGCATTGGTCCACTTTTAAAGTCTCGTTTCCGATAAAGATTAATACCAATGATCTTATTATCAAACATATTGAAGATGAGTACTTAAAGAATATTGCCGGATTTTTTTGGCAGGGATTTAACAATGCTGCTAATTATGCCATTGTTAACAACATTGCTTTGGATAAAGGACTAGCCTGGGCAGATCAATCAATTTCTATCAACAAGAACTTTGCAAATATGAGCACCAAAAGTTTGATTTTAAGAATGCAAGGAAAAGCCAAAGAAGCTGATGAATTTATTGAGAAAGCTATGCCAATGGCTGATGAAAACGCAATGAATACCTACGGTTATGGTCTGCTTTATAATCTTAAAGATGTGGATGCAGCAATAAAAGTATTTCAAAAGAATGTAAAGGACTATCCAGAATCATGGAATGTATATGATAGTCTTGCAGAGGCTTATCAAACCAAAGGAAATAAGAAAGAAGCGATTAAATATTATAAGAAGGCATTGTCGATGGCACCCGAGCAGCAAAGGAATCGGATTAAATCAACAATTGACTCACTCAGCAGCTAAAGCTAAATTTACAGCCCTCTTCGGAGGGCTTTTTATTGTATTGCGTTGACAAGCTTGCCCTGCTCCATAAAATTACTAGAATATAATAACCCGGCATTTCGCAATGCATCGGCGCTGTATTCAAAAGATATTTTATTTTCAGATGATTTATAGAAATTAATCATAGACCCTCTTTTGCAGGCATTCGGTGCTTCACTTACGATTAATACTGATTGATTTTGATATTGTTTAACAACTTTTGCCAACTGATAGGATTTTTGATTTGGAATATAAATCAATTGACAATCAAGTAAATGATCTGCGTCTTCAAAAAAATAATAAGCGATATTTGAGCCATTGGCATGTTCAGGTTTAATATTGCTCATAGAAATCTTATTGTAAATATTCCTTTCACCTAAAATTCCAATTTTGAATTCATGTCTCTTTGAATCCTTTGGCCATTCAATATTCTTAATGAAATTTTTTAAATAAAGAAATTTAAGCCTTTGCTCTTCTCCGGGATTGTAATTTGCCGATTTGAAACCCACAAATAGCAATAACACTAAAAGGAGATAAAATAACCTCATATGACGATAGTAATGGAATTAATAATAATCTAAGTTCAATGTTAAAAAGAAGTAGTGAAAAAGGGTAATGCTTATTAGAATAATTACTATTTAGGTAATAAAATCAATAAAATTCAACTATTTATTTTTGATTAATTTGAATTCCACTCGTCTATTGAGTTTCATTGTTTCTTCGCTTTCATTGCTGGCTATTGGTTGAGTGCCACCATATCCTTTAGTTTCAATTCGGGCGGGATTTATTCCCTTATTTATTAAATATTTTTTGATTGTATTCGCTCTTTTTTCACTTAATATATAGTTTAGATAGGCATTTCCCGAATTATCTGTATGCCCAGCGATTTGAATATTTAGGTCTTCATTTTTATTTAAAATTTGAGCCACATAGTCCAGGTCTCCGTAGGATTGATCCAGGAGTTCGGGCGTTCCTCTTTTAAATAAGACATGTTCAAATTGTATCGATTTGCCTATTTCCAAACTATCGAGGAAAATTTCTTCTTCCAGTTTAATTCCAAAATGGCGATTCTCAAAAATGATAGTTTTTGTCTGAGGTAGAAAATATTGTGATCTTACATTAATTTCCACGGTATCTAACCACTCGCAGCTAATTTCTAAAACACTATCTCTTTCAAGATAAATGCTGTCGCTTTTGATTCGATTTTTGTAAATAACCAAACTTGGAATAGCTTGATTGTTCGATCTGTTTTTGGTGCTAATTATAAGGATGTTATTCGTGCTGTCCAGTAAATGAGTATTTAATGAATCAACGGCATTTATTGTATCGGATAAATTTGCGCTGATGTTTGAATCAATAATTACATTTATTTCTCCAATTGAATCAATCGTTGTGCTTATCTTTTCAACAGGTTTTACTGCTAAGATCAAAGAATCCAATTCCGATTTGTCGAGTTTTAAACCAAAAATATCTGATTGACCATCGCTGGTTCTGGACGATACTACAAGAAATGGAATTTGACTTATACCGGTCTTCCTAAAAGACATTTCCATTCCCATGGTATTTACATTAGCCCCTAAGTTGACCGGTGAAGACCATTTGGTCCATGTACTGTCCAATCGATAAGAAACCCAAATATCCTTACTTCCAAAACCACCTGGATGCCCATTTGAAGAAAAATACAAAGTGCGATCATCATCATCCAGAAAGGGTGTAAATTCTTCATATGGCGTATTAATTGAATTGCCCAGGTTTTTCGGCTCAGTCCATGAATTGTTGTCATTTCTAAATGACACATAAATATCTTCTACACCATAGCTGAAATAACTTTGCATTGATATTAGCATAATATCCCCATGTTTGTTTAAACAAAATGATTGATCGCTGGACTTGTTATTAAAGTATTTTATGCTTTGCCTAATGGGTATGGACCATTTTCCTTCGTTGAATTCTGTGGTGAATATTCCAAAAATGGCTTGGCCTGCATTATTTAAAATAGCTTTTTGGAAATAAATGAGCCCCTTTGAATCGACATGGTAAATCTCATTATCAAATCGATTATTAATGGATAAGGATATTGGGTTATTAGACCAGCTCGTGCCATTCCATTCTGCTAAAAACGCATCTGTATCGCCAGCCTTGTTTCTTTTACTAAAGAACAGCTGTTTGGAAGTACTTTCAACAAAAGGCGAAGAATCGTCAAATTCACTATTGATGCTATCCAAAGCTATTAATGCTGTATTTTCTAATTTCTGAGATAAAACAATATTGTTAGAAAAAGCTGTGAAAAGTATTAATATCAAAATGAGTTTCTTCATTCTCATTCAAAGTTTATAAATAGTTCTTTCAATTTGTACAGTTCCGAGCATAAGTGTATCAAATCGTACATTTTAGTTGTTGTTAATTTTTATAAAATATTTATAAAACACAGATATACAGATAGTTATTAATTTGGTATAAGAATTGTCTTACAGGAAAAAGAATTTATTCAGTATGAAAAAATCATTTTTTTCTCTGGCCTTTCTTTCATTAATATTTTTTACATCGAGTAAAATTACTTATTCACAATCCTTATCCACTTTTTTTCAAATTAATATTTCTGATGAAAGAAACGATATCAGTCAGAAAGAAGAAATAGCGGTTGATGCAATTGAGGAAAATGGAAATCCCGATTCTTTTAAAAAATCCAATGATTCCCAGGCTTTAAGAACTGAAAAATCAGTCACTCAGCCAATATCCTCAAGAATTTCCATTGGTCTGGGCAAAGCATTGTTTGAAAAGTATATTAAATAGCTCATTTCTCTGCCAACCTTTCTTTAAAATGAGTAGTGTCAACATGATTTGAGATTTCATCAATTTTGACTTTAAGATCAATTAGGAATTTTTTGTAGGAATCAGCATCTCTGTTAAATGGTATATGATTTAAGGCTTTGTTTATCTTATAAACTTTATGTGCAATCTGTTTCGTTGAATCATTAAAATATGATTCGCTAAATTTTTGAAATACATAATTGACAGCAATTGAATTTGGATGGATCAGGTCTTCATTGTAAAACCTGTAATCCCGAAGATCATCTAAAACCAATTCATAAGCAGGGAAATATTCAACATTGTCAAATTCGTTTAATATCTCATGGACTGATGCAATTAACATGGCTTTGCTGATGCTATTTTGTTCAAATCCATCTGCTAAATAGCGAACAGGGCTTACTGTAATAATAACTTTAACTTCCGGCTTTATTTTACTCAATTGGCTGTGCATTGAGCGAAATGCCTGCGTAATTTCTTTTACTGTTAGAATTCGCGAATCAAATTCATTTTGAGAAACTTTGTGACAATTAGCCACTATCAAATCTGTTTTTTTATGCGTATAGATCTTTGCTGAGCCCAGTGTTAAAATTAGATAATCAGCAGACTTGATTTTTTGATTTAGAAATTTAAGCCGGTCCTTTAAAAGAGAGGTTAAGCTTGTTCTATCATTAGCTGAAATATCGGAATGAGATAAAAAGCTCATCCATTGGCCATCTCTCTCTATAAATGTATTCTCAAAATCTAATTCTGTATAATTAAGAGCTCTGAAAATTGAAATTGGATTGTAAAATGTACCGTAGGGATTATTGACAATGTCGAATTGTAATTCAGACATCCGCTCAGTTATATTTGTCGAAAAGCAAGATCCGACAGAGATTATTTTGGAATTATAATCAATGTCCCATTTTGATTTAGGATACTTTAATTCGGTACGAAACTGCATAAAAAAAGGCGCTAATGCGCCTTTAAATATCAATAATTATCTTGAGAAATTAATCTTCCGCAATAACCGAGATTTTTAGATTATGCTTAATTTCTTTATGCAAATCAATGACAGCAGTATAGTCGCCTACAAATTTAATGTCTTCATTGAATTGAATTTTCTTTCTGTCTATATCTATGCCTTTTTCTTTTAAGGCATCTGCTACCTGCAAGGTAGTGATAGCACCAAATATTTTACCTTTCTCTCCAACTTTGGCCTTCAATGTAACTACATCATCACCAATTTTATCTGATAAAGCTTCTGCTTCTTTTCTAACCTTTTCGATTTTATGAGCCGCTTGCTTTAGATTTTCTTCAAGGACTTTTTTATTCGATTCACTTGCTATGATCGCTTTACCTTGAGGGATAAGAAAGTTTCTTCCATATCCTGGTTTTACATCGATAAGGTCATTTTTATAACCTAATCCCTGAATATCTTCTTTTAAAATAATTTCCATTGCCTATTATTTTAATGAATCTCCTACATAAGGTAATAAAGCAAGTTGTCTTGCTCTTTTTATCGCAGTAGATAATTTTCTTTGATACTTAAGGCTTGTGCCTGTGATTCTCCTAGGTGTAACTTTTCCCTGCTCATTCACAAATTTCAAGAGGAAATTTGGGTCCTTGTAATCAATATATCGAATATTGTTTTTTTTGAACCAGCAGAACTTTTTTCGTTTTCTTTCCTGGTTAATAGGTTCATTGACAAGTGTCATAGTATTTCTGCTTTTTTCTGATCAAGATTTTTTTGCTTCTCTCTTCTTCTTTCGTTGTACTTAATACCGTCTATATCAAGTTTAACAGTAAGAAATCTCATTATTGCTTCATCCCGGCTAAACTCAACTTCCAAAGATTCAATCATAGAACCTTCGCATTCGAATTCTACCAATTGGTAAAAACCAGTTGATTTATGCTGAATTGGGTAAGCTAATTTTCTTAGTCCCCAGTTCTCTTCGTGAATGACTTTGGCCTTATTTTCTTTCAAAAAGGCAAGATATCTTTCCACTGTTTCTTTCATTTGTTGTTCTGAAAGAACAGGAGTCATTATAAATATTGTTTCAAATCTCGTTACGGCCATAAAATGCTGCTCAAATTTTTGGGAGTGCAAATGTAGAAATTAATTGTTTACAATCAAAAGAAACTATTAAGAACATATTGTTATTATTGATCTTTATTCTAATTCTATAAACGGGTATCAAAGATGACGCAAAAAGAAGAAATTGCCAAGAATATTCAATCAATTAAAAAAGAGAATAGAGCGTATAAATTTACCCTTGTTGCTGTTAGTAAAACAAAGCCAAATGAATTTGTTATGGAAGCATATAATTCAGGGCAAAGGGATTTTGGTGAAAATAAGGTTCAGGAATTGCTTCCTAAATTCGAGGAATTGCCCAAAGACATCCTTTGGCATTTCATCGGACATTTGCAGAGAAATAAAGTCAAATTAATAATACCTTTTGTTCATTTGATACACTCCGTAGATTCTTTGAGACTGATGAAGGAAATCAACAAACAAGCACTTAAGGAAGACAAAATAATTGATTGTTTACTACAATTGTTTATTGCAAAAGAAGAAACAAAATACGGACTCGATGAGGATGAGCTGAAAGGTATTTTAGATGATCATTTAGAAAAATTTAAAAATGTCAATGTCAAAGGCTTAATGGGCATGGCTACTTTTACTGAAGATCAATCAATCATAGATTCTGAGTTTAGATATTTAAAAGAGAAATTTGATGCAATTAAGAAAGATTATACTCTTCCTAATTTAAACATGGATATCCTATCAATGGGAATGAGCCATGACTACCAGATTGCATTAAAAAATGGCAGCAATATGTTAAGAATTGGAAGCACAATATTTGGAGCAAGAAATTGATGAAAACAAAATATATAGCAGTAACAGGAGCCATATTTTGTGCTTTAGCAGTTGTGTTTGGTGCTTTCGGTGCACATGCATTAAATAATCTCTTGACGAGTAACGGAAAACTTGAAACTTATAAAACTGCAGTTATTTATCACATTTTTCATGCGGTGTCAATTTTGATTTTATCTGTTCTAAATACTTCAATTAAAATTGAGAACATCAAATTGATTTATTGGTGCTTTGTCGCAGGCTTACTACTATTTTCAGGCTCTCTCTATGCACTTGCTATAAGCGGAATATCTAAAATTGGAATCATTACACCTTTTGGTGGTGTATTGTTTATTCTTGCGTGGTTATTACTAACTTATCAATTATTGAAGAAATGAAGAGTGCTTTATTGGCTATAGGAATTATTTTTTTCCTGTCTTGTAATGAAGGGCAGACTAATAAAGAAGGAATTATTGAAAAAAGTAAAATGACAAATATTCTTGTAGATATTCATATCGCCGAGGCCAAAGTGAATCAGGCAAAACTACCCATGGATTCAGCTCTGAGCTATTACAAATATCTGGAATCCAATATTTATGAGAAGTATGAGATTGATTCCGCACAGTTTAATTCAAGTATGCATTACTATGCTGAAAATATTAAAGAGCTTGATAAAATATATGAGACGGTCCTTGACAGTTTAAATTTAAGATCAGCGGAAAAGGACAAACATGAAAATAACTAAAACCGAAATTTTTTTCTGTACCAAATCGGTTCTCCGATTTTATTTCTGACTATTGCAATAACCAATATACTCAGTATTGCAATTGCAAAACCGGCATAAACGTCCTTAAAATAATGTTGACTTAAATAAATCCTGGAATAGCCTCCCAAAAATGCCAATACAAGCATTAAAAACTTCAGAAACTTATTTTTGACTATCAGTGCTAAAAAAAAGAAAATTAACATGGCGGAAGTTGAATGTCCTGATGGAAAGCTTCTGGCCATGTGTACATCAACGCCTTCAACTAAATGGACCAATTCAGAACCCAATTCTGACAATGGTCTTTTAGCATCCGCAAAAATCAAGCGCTTTCCCGACTGAACAAAGAGGGTAGAAACACCCGCAGAAAAAGCAAAGTCAAGCGCATAACCATACCTAATGAATAATAAAAGTATAAAAATGACCGCATAAAAAATTCCATCTCCAAGATAGGTGGCATACCTAAAAAATTGGTCAATAAACACACCCAGATCTCCATTTAAAATAAGAAAAATCTCCTTATTACTTTTTATGAACATAAGCAATGCTCCAAGGACAAAAAAAGCTATCATGCTGATAAATAATATGTTCTGGCTTTTGAAATCGAGATTAAAAGATTGTTTATCCATGTTCATGACATGCAAATATCAAAATTTGTATAGATATACTAAGGGATTGTTAATTTCACGCTATGGATTTGATTAAGCTTGGAAACTCGGATTTAGATATAAATCCAATTGCTTTCGGAGCATGGGCTATAGGTGGAGCCGCCTGGGGTGGCAATGATGAAAAGGATTCTTTTGATGCAATTTGTGCTGCCATCGATAATGAACTTGTGACCATTGATACTGCACCAATTTACGGCTATGGAAAAAGCGAAGAAATTATTGGTAAAGTAATTAAAAACAGAGGGAGACGGGATCACTTAAGAATACTAACCAAATTTGGGATCAATTGGAATATCAAAAAGGGCAAATTTTATTTTACCGGATCTCACAATGGTCAGGATCTGGATGTTTACTTGTATTCAGGCAAAGACGGTGTCATCGAAGAATGTGAGGCAAGTTTAAAAAGATTGCAAACAGATTATATTGATCTTTATCAAGTCCATAGGCCCGATCCAACTACCGATATTTCCGAGACAATGGAAGCTATGGAATTACTAAAAACTCAAGGTAAAATACGGGAAGGGGCTGTTAGTAATTATAATTTGGAGCAGCTTAAGAAAGCCGTCAATCATTTTCCTGTACTTTCAAATCAGCTTTCATACAGTATGCTTGAAAGAGACATCGAAAAAGATATGGTTCCATTTTGCATGGAACAGAATATTGGAATTCTTGCTTACAGTCCTTTGCAAAGAGGAATATTAACCGGTAAATACAGAGGAAAAATAAACTGGGATGAAGACGATCATCGAAAGGATACTAAGTGGTTTCAGCCTGAAAACCGTGAAAAAATTAATGCATTTCTCGGTAAAGTTCAGCCGATTGCAAACGATCATGGAATGTCTTTAAGTCAGCTAGTTATTAATTGGACCATTAAGCAGAAAGGTATTACATGCACCTTGTTGGGAGGAAGAAATTCTGCACAGGTTGAACAAAACATTAAATCACTTGACTTTAATTTAAGTGAAGCAGAAATTCAAATCATTGATCAGGAACTATCACAATTAAAACTGACAGATTAATAATAGTCAGGAGATTCCGAAGGATCATCATCTTCATCATCAAAATCATCTCCATCACTGTTTTTCTTTTTTTTCAGTCTTACACTTATACTATCATCATCTTCATTGTCCTCCTCCTCACCTTTCTCAGAATCTTCAAAATCAGAATCAGCGATGTTCAGTGCAAATTCCTCTTTTAAATTTCCATCCTTATCGTAATCATCATCGTCCTCGATAATTTTGTTGGCCTGTGAGATAGTCATTCTAATGAGATAGTAAATTTCTTCCGTTTCAAATGGCAATGCGCTAACCTTGTTGCCCTCTTTATTGACAAACGATACTAGATTATCAGCATAACCATAAGGATATTTTTGTTTTAGTCTGACCAATACATCCTCAGGAAGTTTGTCGTAATCTTTTACAATTCTTTTTTTGTCCATTTTAACATTATGGATTTCAATGTTGAAAAAACAAAATAAAATCTATATAAATCAAGCCTCTGAAATTAAATTTTAGATTTTTTTGTCAAAAATAAGATAGAATCAGCTTCATTAATCGATTTTGAATTTCAAAATGAAATAAATTAAAGAAATGAATATTATTTGTCACTCATTTCTATTTTTGGAAGTATGGACATCAATTTTAATAAAAACGAAGACTCATTGAAACTTTTGATTCACGATTTGAAACAAAAGCGCAAAAAAGTTCATCTGGGTGGTGGTGAAAAGAAAATTGAAAAGCAACACCAAAAAGGTAAACTTACTGCCAGGGAAAGAATAGATTATTTGATTGATGATAAAAGTGAGTTTCTTGAAATAGGTGAATTCGCCGGTGAGGGGATGTATGAAGAACATGGGGGTTGCCCAAGTGGAGGTGTTATAACGGGAATCGGTTACATTCAAGGAAAACAAAGTGTAATTGTTGCCAATGATGCTACAGTGAAAGCGGGTGCCTGGTTTCCAATTACTGCTAAAAAGAACCTGAGGGCACAGGAAATTTCCATAGAAAATAATTTACCGATTGTTTACTTAGTGGACAGTGCAGGTGTGTACTTACCAATGCAGGATGAAATATTTCCTGATAAAGAACATTTTGGAAGAATGTTTAGAAATAATGCAATAATGAGCAGCAAGGGTATTGTTCAGATTGCAGCAATTATGGGCTCATGTGTAGCGGGCGGGGCTTATTTACCGATTATGTCCGATGAAGCGATGATTGTTGAAGGTACCGGATCTATATTTCTCGCCGGTTCATATCTGGTAAAAGCTGCAATCGGTGAAGATATTGACAATGAAACACTGGGGGGTGCGAGCACGCATTGTGAAATTTCAGGAGTAACTGATTACAAACACCCTGATGATAAAACTTGCCTCGATTCAATTCGAAATATTTTTGATAAAATTGGAGAATCGGAAAATGCGGGTTTTAGCAGGAAAAAGAGCTCAGAACCTAAGAAAAAAGCAGAAGATATTTACGGTATCATGCCGGCCGACAGGGTAAAACCTTATGATATGATGGACATCATAGAACGCTTAATTGATGATTCAGAATTTGAAGAGTATAAAAAACTATATGGACAATCGATCATTTGTGGTCTGGCGCGAGTTGATGGCTGGGCTGTAGGAATAGTAGCCAATCAGCGAAAAATTGTGAAAAATAAAAAGGGCGAAATGCAGATGGGTGGAGTGATATATTCTGATTCTGCGGATAAAGCTGCTCGATTTATAATGAATTGCAACCAGAAAAAGATTCCACTTGTTTTTTTACAGGATGTTTCAGGATTTATGGTAGGAAGCAGAGCAGAACATGGGGGGATTATTAAAGACGGGGCAAAAATGGTAAGTGCCATGTCCAATTCAGTTGTTCCGAAATTCACTTTTATTTTAGGTAATTCATATGGAGCAGGAAATTATGCCATGTGTGGAAAAGCTTATGACCCCAGATTGATATATGCATGGCCAAGCGCTCAAATGGCAGTTATGAGCGGTGCAAGTGCAGCAAAAACACTGCTTCAAATCAAAGTATCATCCTTAAAAGCCAAAGGCGAAACAATAGACAAGAAAACTGAAGAAAAACTGTTAAAAGATATTCAGGACAAATATTTTGAGCAGCTATCTCCATATTATGCAGCTTCGCGGTTATGGGTGGATGGAATTATAGATCCGCTTGAAACTCGAAAAGTAATATCGATGGGTATAGAAGCTGCAAATCACAAGAAAGTCGAAAAATATAACGTTGGTGTAATTCAAACATGAAAAAAAAGGAGATAAAGGCTTTAATTTCATTGTTGGAGGATGATGACCCGGTTGTTCACACAGAAATAATGAAACAAATTCATCATTTGGGAGAAAGAGCGATCCCTTATCTTGAAGAACAATGGGAAAATACACTTGATATTTCACTTCAAACAAGAATTGAGGATGTTATACACAAATTGCAGTTCGACCAATTGGAAAAAAGACTCATTGATTGGAAGGATAATGAGCAAAATGACCTTTTAAAAGGGATGTGGCTTATAGCGACTTATCAGTACCCTGATCTAAGTTTGGAAAATGTGTCAGCAAAACTAGATCAACTGTATTATGAAGCCTGGAGTAATTTCAAAGAAGACCTCCAACCCATGGATAAGGTACGGATTTTGAATCATGTCATTTTTAACAAATTTAAATTTTCGGCAAATACCAGAAGTTTTCATTCACCGGCCAACTCAATGATTAATCAGGTTTTGGAAAGCAGAAAAGGTAATCCAATCTCTTTGTGTGTAGTATATATGTTATTAGGGCAAAGATTAAAAATGCCACTTTACGGTGTAAACCTTCCCAATCTTTTTATCCTTATCCACAAGGAAGAAGAATTTAGTTTCTATATCAATGTTTTTAATAAAGGATTGATTTTCAGCAAAGATGATATCGATCATTACCTGGATCAGTTAAAAATGGAACCGGTGGATTCATTTTACGAACCCTGTAACAATCTTGCTATTATTCAAAGAGTATTGAGAAATTTAATGGTTAGTTTTAAAAAAACAGGTGATCTCGACAAACTTGAAGAAGTTGAACAATTACTCATGGCTATCACCTAAATGGCAAAATGTGAGAAGCTCTTTTTCAAAAATCCTATAATTGACCTTAATTCCTATAATTTTATTCGGGTTTATCCTAACCCAAGTATTAAAACTGTCTTCTTCTTTGATTTCGATTATTTCACAATCGATTTGCTCCTTGAAAATTAAACCGGGAATTCCCAGCATTTTGTATACACTTTCTTTTGCTGACCAGATCAATGTGAGTGCGGGAATATTTTGGGAAAACTGTTTTTTTTCTTTTGTGGTCAAAAACTTATCCTGAATGCGAATAATCTTTTCGCGAAATAACTCCACATCGATGCCGCAGGAATAATTTGAAAACATAACTGCGGCAATATTTTTATTGTGACTTAGGCTTACATGTAAAGTAGATTCCCGCAAGTATGGTTTGCCTTCCTGATTTTTTAAAATTTCATTAACCTTCTCTTTTTTAATTTGTTTTTTACATTGTGAGGCCAGCCACCTAGCACTTAGCCATTGATTTTTGTATGTGGGATTCGTAATTAATTTTAGTTCACGCAGCTCTTCTTTATGTAGAAATAAATTTGGCGATATATTCGAAGACCTAATGACAGGTGCGATCCCTACCATATTATTGTCATCATTGAGCAGTATTTCAAATTTGTATGACAATTGTGGATCGAACTAATTAAAAATTAACATTAACTTTTGATAAGTTTGGTTAAAGAAAAGCAAATCTAATGAAAGGGATATGAGTTCCGAAAGTTCTTTTATAATATCAATGAGAAAAATCGTTGAGGATTCCCATGATCCAAAAGCTAAGATTTTTGATGTTTTTATTCAAGTAATGATTCTAATTTCGATCATTACATTTTCCTTAGAAACAGTACCTGGTCTTGCAGAAACTTATAGCACTACCTTTTACATACTTGAAATAGTATCCGTTAGCATTTTTACGGCGGAGTATATATTGCGAATTGTAATTGCAAAAAACCGGGTGAAGTTTATTTTTAGCTTTTTTGGTATAGTGGATTTACTTGCGATTCTTCCATTCTATCTGACCCTTGGAATTGACTTAAGAACAATAAGAATACTGAGATTTTTGAGATTGTTCAGAATGTTTGAATTGACCAAGTTTCACACAGCAACTGAAAGGATCACCACAGCTTTAAGATTGGCGAGGGAAGAACTGATCTTGTTTCTGATGTTAAGCGGCACATTGATTTACGTAAGTGCAGTAGGAATATACTATTTTGAGAATGAAGCTCAACCCGATTCTTTTTCATCGATTTTTCACAGTCTTTGGTGGGCAGTAATAACTTTAACAACGGTGGGATATGGAGATGTTTATCCAATTACTCTAGGAGGACGGATGTTTACATTTTTGATATTGATCATTGGTGTGGGAATAATTTCTATACCTGCCGGATTAATAGCGGCAGCACTAAATCAGGCAAGAAGGGTGGAGGAAGAAAAAAAATCCAGTAAGCGTCCTCGATCGATGTGATGGATAAGTTTGATGTAAAAAAAATAGACACGTTAAAAGGTCATAAAGACTCTGTCTTTGCCCTGGATTTTCACAAAGTGGATAATTTGATATTTTCTGCATCCTCAGATGGTATGGTGGTACTTTGGGATATTAGTCAAAAGAATTTTGGAAAGATCATAGCAAGAGTCCCTGCATCAGTTTATGCTATAAAGTATATCAGTAATAAAAATCATCTATTAATAGCTCAAAATTTTGACGGCCTTCATTTAATTGATCTTGAAACAAATAAGGAAAAAACCTCTGTTCAATTATCAAAATCCTATTTATTTGATATACAGTATAACAATCAATATATAATAGTTGCTGAAGGTCAGGGTCGATTATTTTTACTGGAACGAGAAACACTAAAAGTTCTGCATGTTTGGGATGAAACAGATAAAAGTGCGCGGAGCATTTCTCTACTTGATAATATAGCTGCCGTTGGTTACAGCGACAATACAATTCGGCTATTTGATATTGATAAAAGAAAGAAAATTGACGAATGGACGGCCCATGAAAACTCGGTTTTCAAGGTGCTCTTTTCTGAAGATGGAACCCTTATGAGTTCCTCACGCGATGCCCATTTAAAATTTTGGAAAATTGACGGTCAATTAGAAGAAGATATTATTGCCCATATGTACGCAATAAATGATATTTGCCTGAGTCCTGATTTGAATTATTTGGCCACATGCAGTATGGACAAAACAATTAAGATTTGGGATTATAAAAACAAGAAATTACTTAAGGTCATTGATAAAGCAAGACACGCCGGACATGGCACTTCAGTCAATAAACTGCTCTGGACAAATTTTAACAATTATATTGTATCTTGTAGCGATGACAGAAGCCTTAGTATTTGGGAAATAAATAAGTCTATAAAATGAAAATTACGCCCTTAGAAATAAGACAAAAAGAATTTAACAAAAACTTCCGGGGATATGATAAAGATGAGGTGAGTGCCTTCCTTCAGTCGCTGTCATCAGAATGGGAAAAACTTCAGACTGAATATCAAAATACACTTAAAAAACTCGAAGAGTCAGAAAAGGAAGTTCAAAAATTAAAAGAGGTTGAGAGTTCTCTTTTTAAAACCTTAAAAACGGCAGAAGATACCGGAGCCAATATGGTTGAACAAAGTAAGCAGGCTGCCGAATTGCATTTGAAAGAAGCAAAGATGCAGGTTGAATCGATGCTCAACGATGCCAATAACAAAGCCCGAAATATTATTGAAGAGGCAGAAGATCTTGCTGCAAGTACCTTTCAAAATTTGGTCGATGAATTAAAAGATCTGGAGGATAATTTCAAAAGCATAGAAAAGATGAGAGAAGATTTTATGCAAGACATGAAAAATTCTGCCAATGATATTCTCGATAGATTGAAAAAAATGGAATCCAGAACGAATTCCAGTGAGAATCTGGCTGCTAAAATAAAAGAGACTAAAAAAGAATTTAAAGGAAAAAAAGTTGTGAAAGACTTAATTCCCAAAGAGGCAAAACAAGAAAAAGAAGTAAAGGAATCCGAAAATAAGGAAGAAACAACAAAGGACATGGAGGAAGAAAAACTTCAGGAAAATAAGCAGGAAGAAGATCAGAAAAAATCCAAAGGCGGGTCTTTTTTTGATGAAATAAATCAATAATGGCAGAAATTCGTTTAAATGGCATTGAATTTTTTGCCTATCATGGACATCATGATGAAGAAAGAGTAACAGGAAATAAATACAGTGTGGACATGCGTATTATTACAGATTTGAGTAAAGCAGCTGAGTCCGACACCTTAAAAGACACCGTTAATTACGAAGTGATTTACAAAATCATTAAAGATGAGATGGCTAAACCGGCAAGACTGTTGGAACATTTATCCCACCGCATAAATCAGGAAGTTTTACTCGCCTACCCAAAAATAACTCTGGTTGAAACAGCAGTAAGTAAGTTTAATCCACCTTTAGGCGGGATATGTAAAAAAGCTACAGTAATTACAAAAGCAAAAAGTAATTAATTTCCGGATCGGAATACAAATCCGCGTGCCTCAGCATCATCCTGAAAATCAAGAACAAGACCAATTAAATACATTGCATCTTTTTTATCAATGTACACTTCAATCTCATTAATAATGAATTTATCATCTTTTTCTTTCATTTTATCAAATCCCAGAAACTGACGAACACCTGCACATCCGGCACCGTTTACGCCAATTCGCAAACCGTATCCTTCCGGGATATTCTTATTCTGCATTATATTTTTAATTTCGCCGAGCGCCTTTGGGCTTATATCGATATAGGGTTGTGCCATTTATACTGTAAAAGAAATAAAAGCAATTAAGTTTCAAACTAATGTCTAATCCGACTAATTTTGCCAACATATGGAAATAGCAACAGACCTCATAAAGATATTAGTTCCAGCCGGAGCTATTCTTTTTGCAATGTACCTCACAGTCAAAGCTTTTCTTGAAAAAGATTTTGAAAAGAGATTAGCAGAATTAAAATTGAAAAATACGGAGCATGTCCTTCCTGTAAGGTTGCAGGCCTATGAGAGAATAATTCTATTATTGGAAAGGATCAGTCCTCCAAACCTTATCATGCGGGTAAAAAATCAAAAATTTAATGTGGCCCAATTTCAGGAGATTTTAATAGCTTCAATACGCGAAGAGTACAATCACAATCTTTCACAACAGGTTTACATCAGCGATAAAGCGTGGAGCCTCGTAAAGCAATCTAAAGAGGAGACCATTTCTCTAATAAACCGGATAGCTCAAAACCTCGATCCGGAAGAAAAATCTAATGTTTTGGGTAAAAAAATTATTGAAGCCATGGTTGCAGCAAATGTGGATCCTTGTGCCAGGGCTATACTTTATATTAAAAAGGAAATTCAAGAAATATTTTAATTATGTCATTATTTCAAAAACATCAGGAGACTTTAAACAAAGCCATAAAAGCACTTCATGAAAGGACTTTTTTTGCTCAATATCCGGAACATCCATCACCTAAAATATATGGAGAAGAAGCAGATGCCGATGGCAGAAAAAAATTCCAGAAACAATTAAAATCGGACTTTACCGAATTAAATTCCAAGGGTTCAAATTCAAGTGTCGGATCCGAAATCTCGCCATACCTGAATATGGAACTGGGAATAAACTACCCATTTTTTGAGCCGGAAACTTTGATAGAAAAAGGCAAAAATGTATTTGAACTATGGCGCCGGACCAGTCCGGGTGACCGAGCCGGTATTCTAATAGAATCCTTAGAGCGATTTAAGAAAAGATTTTTTGAAGTAGCATATGCTACAATGCATACAACTGGTCAGGGCTATATGATGGCTTTTCAGGCTTCAGGGCCCCATGCTGCCGACAGGGCATTGGAAGCAATTGCTGCCGGCTATGAAGAACTTAACCGTTTTCCCAAAGAAGCAGTTTGGGACAAACCAATGGGTAAATACAATATTAAACTTAAGAAAAGCTGGACAGCTGTTCCCAAAGGACTTGGACTTGTAATTGGTTGTTCTACCTTTCCCACCTGGAATTCAGTTCCCGGGATTTATGCCAGCTTGATTACGGGAAATCCGGTAATAATCAAGCCACATCCCATGTCCATTTTACCAATTGCCATACTTTCAGCCGAGATACAGAATGTGCTTGCTGAAAATGGATTACCAAAGGAAATTTGTCAATTTGCTCCGGACAGTCCTGAAAATCTTATAAGTAAAAAATTAGCTGAAGACGGTAATGTTAAATTAATCGACTATACAGGAGGTAGTGAATTCGGTAATTACCTCGAGTCACTGGAAGGCAAGGTTACCTTTACAGAGAAAACAGGTATTAACAGTATAATCCTTGATTCTGTGGAAGATTTGGACAAAGTCCTTCAAAATATAGCTTTTTCAATTACACTTTATTCAGGTCAGATGTGTACAGCTCCCCAAAACATTTTTATTCCTGAAAGTGGTGTAAAAACAAAAGAAGGACATGTCAGCTTTGATGATGTTGCTAATAAACTAAGTGAAGCTGTAAATTCATTGGTAAATAATCCAAAAGCCGGACCTTTTGTATTGGGCGCTATTCAGAATCCTGCCACAATCGAGCGAATGAAAAACTTAAATTTTGGGAACAATATTCTTGCTGAAAATAAGATTGAAAACCCAATGTTTAAAGAAGCCCGTGTAATGACTCCAAAGTTATCTGTAGTGGATAAAAAAGATAGAGAGCATTTTAAAAAAGAAATATTTGGACCTTATGCAATGTTGATAAAAACGAGTAATACTGAGGAATCCATTGAATTGGCAAGCTCTTTGGCCAAAGAATATGGTGCTATTTCCTGTGGAGCATATAGTATTGACAACGATGTGCAAGAAAAGATCAAAAGTGCAATGGAATTGAGCTATACAAGTGTTTCTTTTAATCTGACAGGAGGTATTTATGTCAATCAAAATGCTGCCTTTTCTGACTTTCATGTAACGGGAGGCAACCCTGCAGGCAATGCTTCGTTTACTAACCCGGAATACGTTATAAAAAGATTTGTGTGGGTAGGAACGCGTATACCAATTTAATTAATGAGATATATTTGTATATATTTAATTTGAAATTAACCTTAACTCTTTGTCTTAATATTCAGCAATCCTGAATTAGGCACACAAACAAAAGATCTTTTTAATGTTAAAAAGAATTACTTCCCTGAATATTCTGCCTCGATGGATTATTATCTGCATTGATGCTGGAATAATTCTTTTCAGTGTAATGTTTGCTTACCTGCTTCGATTCAATTTAAATCTTGATAATATTGAAGTTGATCAGTTTGTTACAGGAGTTTCACTTTTCTTTGTCTGTAACCTGGGGGCTGTTTTATTGAATAAAACCTATTCTGGAATTATTCGATATACGAGTTTAGAGGACGGAACACGAATATTGTTTACAAGCACGTCCGGTTCGGCCATCGTTGGATTGATCAATTACCTCAATTTCTATTTATCAGGCATTGCTTTTATTCCTGTATCAGTATTGATTATTGCCTATTTAAATACAACATTTTTTCTTTTCAGTTATCGAATTGCCGTCAAATTTATTTTCAGCAAGGCAAGTAATTTAAAATACAGCAGAAAATCTGCCGTCATATATGGCGTAGGACAACTCGGTTTAATTACTAAACATATTATAGATAATGACCCAATTTCTGATATGCGGGTTGTGGCCTACCTGGATGATGATGAAAGGAAAGTGGGTAAAAATTTTAATGGCGTGAAAATCTTTCATTCCGAAAGAGATTTACAGTATTTATTAAGAACTCAAAGAATTCATAAACTTGTAATTGCGATACAAGATCTCAGCTTAGAGCGAAAAAATGAAATTGTAGATTTTTGCTTAAGGTATGATATCGAGGTTCAGCACGTACCACCGGCCTACAGGTGGGTAAATGGTGAGCTGAGCTTCAATCAAATCAAGAATGTAAAAATCGAAGACCTGCTTGGCAGAGAGTCAATCAAAATTGAAAATACACTTGTAAAGAATGAATTACAGGGCAAAACAATTTTAATAACAGGAGCGGCCGGGTCTATAGGAAGTGAAATTGTAAGGCAGGTTATACAAAATAATCCCAGGAAAGTGATCTTATTCGATCAGGCTGAAACTCCATTATTTGATATGGAGATGGAAGCAGCTGACTTAAATCCTGCTGTGGAAAAAATTGTAATTCTGGGAGCAGTGAATAACTATAACAGAGTACATGCTACATTTAAAGAACACAAACCAAATGTTGTGTTTCACGCTGCTGCATATAAGCATGTACCAATGCTTGAAGAAAATCCAATCGAAGCTATCCAAACTAATATTTTAGGCACTAAAAATCTGGCTGATCTCGCTGTAAAATTTAATGTATCCAAATTTGTATTGGTATCAACCGACAAAGCGGTAAACCCAACCAACGTCATGGGAGCATCAAAGCGATTGGCTGAAATGTATGTTCAATCCCTGAACTATGCTTTGGAAAGAGGAGATTATTTTGATAATTCGGCATTTAATACACGTTTTATAACAACGCGATTTGGAAACGTGCTTGGATCCAACGGTTCTGTGATACCACTATTTAGAAAACAAATTGCTCAGGGTGGACCGGTCACTGTTACACATCCGGAAATCACAAGATTTTTCATGACCATACCAGAAGCCTGTCAACTGGTATTAGAGGCCGGTGTTATGGGTAAAGGAGGTGAAATCTTTATTTTTGATATGGGTAAAGCCATAAAAATACTTGATCTTGCCAAAAAGATGATTCAATTGTCAGGTTTAAAACTCGGCAAGGATATTGAAGTTGAGTTTAGTGGATTAAGACCAGGTGAAAAACTTTATGAAGAGCTTCTAAGCAATAAAGAAAACACAAAACCAACGCATAATCCTAAAATTTTAATAGCTGAAACAGATAATGCAGATTTCCAAAAGATTAATTCTGAAATTGTAGAATTGCTTGATATCACGGCAATGGATGATGAAATGCTAATCGTAAAGAAAATGAAAAAATTAGTGCCTTCTTTCATTAGCAATCATTCGAAATTTGAGAGACTGGATCCGAAAAAGGATATCCCAATGCGCGTAATACGCAATGCTTAATCAAACATTAAAACGGAAGTGCATTATATCTCCGTCTTCCACAATATAATCTTTTCCTTGTATTGCAATTTTACCGGCTTCCTTACAAGCTTGCTCAGTCTTGTATTGTTGATAGTCTTTGAGCTTAATGACCTCAGCTTTAATAAATCCCTTTTCAAAATCGGTGTGAATAACTCCTGCAGCTTTTGGAGCTTTCCAATTCTTTTTAATGGTCCAGGCTCTTACTTCCTGTTTTCCTGCAGTGAAATAGGTAATCAGGTTCAAAATTGAATAGGCCGCTTTTATTAATTTGTTTAGACCCGACTCCTCCAATTCATATTCTTCAAGTAACATTGTTTTTTCTTCGGGATCGTCAAATTCTGCTATTTGTGATTCTATAGCTGCACATACTTTAATTACCTGAGCATTTTCGCCTTTGACATTATCCTTTAATTCATTGTAGAAATGATTGTTCTCTTTCAATCCTGATTCATCCACATTTGCTACATAAATGACAGGTTTAGTTGTTAAAAGTTGTGCTTCTTCCACAATTTCATTCTCCATATCATTCACCTCGACAACTCGTGCATTCAATCCTTTAGATAGGGCATCTTTTATTTTATTATATACCTCTATTTTTTGCCTGGCCACTTTGTCTCCGGACTTTGCTACTTTCTCTTCTTTGTCTATTCGCTTTTGAATTGTCTCAAGATCTTTGAGTTGTAATTCGGTGTCTATTACTTCTTTATCATTAATAGGGTTTATTCGCCCTTCAACATGAGCGATATTATCATCTTGAAAACAGCGAACAACATGGACAATTGCATCGACCTCTCTAATGTTTGCTAGAAATTTATTTCCCAGTCCTTCACCCTTGCTTGCTCCTTTAACCAATCCGGCAATATCTACAAATTCGATAATTGCGGGAATTACTTTTTCTGGGTCAACTAATTGTTCCAGAATATTAAGTCTTTCATCGGGAACCTTAATAATTCCAATATTCGGTTCAATTGTACAAAAAGGATAGTTTGCAGCTTCTGCTTTTGCATTTGATAAAGCATTGAATAATGTTGATTTTCCCACATTTGGCAAACCTACAATTCCACATCTTAAACCCATTTAATTGTTTTGATTTATATTAAATATTCTGTATTCCTGATAGCCCAAATAAAACTCAATAACCGATACTCTAAGAATTGTATATGTAGGTATGGCAAAGATCATTCCTATTGGGCCCGCTAAAGTAGCTCCAACAAAAACAATTACAAAAATTTCAAGTGGATGGGCTTTAACACTTCTCGAAAATATTATTGGCTGGAAAATTAAATTATCAGCTAACTGAACAATACCAAATGAAATAAGGACTTTTATAATTATTATAATATAATGCTGAAATTCCATTCCAAAGCCCGAAGTTGTTAGAGCTACAATAATGCCAAAGCTAGCGCCCAGAACCGGTCCAAGGTAAGGTATAAGATTGGCCGCTGCAGCAAAAAAAGCTATGGTAAATGCATACTTGATTCCGGCAATTGTAAGCAGGATCGAAACCAAAGTAAAAAATGCTATCATTTGAAATAGTAGACCTATGAGGTAATTTGATAGTAACCTTTCAATCTTGTAAAAAGCCGTAACTGTAAGCTCAAAATAGGCATTAGGAATTAATTTCAAGAAGAGTCCCCTTAAAATTCCCTTTTCATAGAGGAAGAAAAATGTAATAAAAAATATAGCCAGAAGACCAACTAAAAAGGAGCCAATAACTGAAAAAGTATTATTTATTAAAGTGCTGAATTCAGTATTCTGTATATACTCAAAAAAGTATATTTTACTTTTTTCAAGTATGAAACCACGTTTTTCATTGACGATATTATTACTGATTAAAAAATTTTCAATTCCAGTTAAACTTCCGGCCAGATTGGTCAGTATTGTATCAAAATCTAATTTATACAGCTTTGAAATTTCATTGCTTAAAAGTGGCACGAATAGCTCTAAAAGAAGATAAATCACAAATCCTAAAAAGATAAATGAAATGAGTATTGCCCCAACTCTGGGAAATTTAACCTTATAAATTTGTAGTGAAGACAGTCTATCTACCAATGGGCGGAGGATGGTGGCGAGGATAATCGAAACTATAAAATAAGCGAGGATATTGGAAAAGACATATCCGAGACTTACAACTAACAATAAAACTGCCAGAATAAGTAATAGATAGAATAAAATTCTGTATCTGCTAAACATTCACTTTTCCGATTCAAAAGTGAAAAAAAGAAAAAGCCCAATTAAAAACTAATCCCAGTTGAGATCAGTATCTAATTTTGTATCGCTTTTCTCCTTCTGATTTGAACCTTCAATATTACTGTCTTCATCCAATGGAGGTTCATAACCATTTAACAATTCATCGGTTATGTGAGAAACAGATTCGTTCAAAGCATCTCTAAACTTATAGAAATCTTCTTTGTATAAAAAGATCTTGTGCTTTTCATAGAAAAAACCGTCGTCTTTCTGTTTTCTTTTGCTTTCAGTAATTGTTAAATAAAAATCGTTTGAACGTGTAGACTTGACGTCGAAAAAATAAGTTCTCTTACCAGCCCTAACTTTTTTAGAAAAAATCTCGTTCCGCTCGTTGCCGCTATTTTCTTCCACTACCTTTAAATTTTGCGATTGTGTAAAACTAAATACTTTATAATTTCATTCAAAAATAAATTAATGAATGAACAATAATTGATGATATTTGGGCTTTAACATTGAAATGCGGAAAGTTTTAAGAATATCGTTTTTTTATTTTTTAGGTTTCACTACTCTGTTTGCGCAGAATAAATACTCTGAAAAAGGAATTGCTTCCTACTATGCCGATAAGTTTGATGGACGAACTACTGCAAGTGGGGAGGTATTTCGCAACTCCGACTTAACGGCTGCGCATCGAACTTTGGCATTTGGGACAATTGTAAAAGTTACTAATCTTAGCAATGGTAAATCAGTGCTTGTTCGAATTAACGACCGTGGTCCATATGCGCATGGAAGAACAATTGATCTTTCAAAAAAGGCGGCTGCCGAGCTCAATATGTTGGAAAATGGTCTTGCGGAAGTTCAAATAACTGAAGTAATACAGAAAGAGAGCCGGGTTGCTGAAAGTATAATATCGGAGATTCCGGAAGAAAACTCTTATGTTATGAGTATTTGGGGAACCAAGAGAAAAGCACCTCTTTATGGAATTCAACTGGCTTCATTTGAGTCGGAAGAGGCGGCTTTAAAATTTGGAAAAGAAGCTTATGAAAATGGAATAAAATTGCCTTTGATTAAAGTATTTGATCAAGACGGAAAAACATTTTATCGTATCATGGCAGGTGATTTCAACAATATTGATGAGGCCTCACGTTATTTAAGAAAGCTTGAGAAAATGAATTATTCGGGATTTGTAAAAACCTATTGATGCAATTAGATTTTGAAAGAATCAGGACCTATGAAAACATTGAGTTGTTGGCCAGACAGCTAGTTGAAGGATTCATCACCGGATTACACAAATCACCTTATCATGGATTTTCTGTCGAATTTGCAGAACATAGATTATATAATTCCGGTGAAAGCACTCGATTCATAGATTGGCGCGTTTATTCAAGAACAGACAAGTTATATGTTAAAAAGTTTGAAGAGGAAACAAACCTGAGATGTCAAATTTTAATTGACAATTCCAGTTCCATGTACTTTCCTGTGGAAAATCTCGGTAAAATTACCTTTTCTACTACCGCTGCCGCTGCACTTACTATTCTTTTGAACAGACAAAGAGATGCTGTTGGATTAACGTTATTTAGTGATTTTATTGAAGAAGAAACCGATTCTAAGGCCAATAGACGACATCAACATGAAATATTGGTTATGCTTCAGAGGTTGCTAAAACAGGAAAAAAGCAATAAAAAAACCAATATTTCTGAAGTGCTTCACCACACTGCGGAGAAGGCAAAACCCCGATCACTTATTATAATTTTTAGTGATTTTCTTGCAGAATTTGATAATATGAGCGAATTGTTTAATGCTTTAAGTCACCTCCGTTATAAGCAACATGAGGTGATTGTATTTGACGTGTTTGACAAGGAAAAAGAACTTGAACTAGATTACAATAAAGGATTTTACAATTTCACAGATTTGGAAAGTGGTGTCAAATTAAAATTGAACCCGATTGAATTGCGGAAATCTTATATCAACAGAATTACAGAAATCAAGGCTAATTTGAAAGACAATTGCGCCAGAAATAAGATTGATTATTTTGAATGTAATATAAATGAAGATATGTACAAAATTCTCAATTCTTTTTTAATAAAACGGGCAAAAATGATTTGAAGTACAGCCTCTTTCATAAGTATTAAAATAATTGAGTTTATAATTTCATATTAAATTTTAACTTTACCCTCCATAGTTGTTAACTTAGAGTGCTCAGGTATTAACTTTATGAAGATATTTTACAAGATTCTTGTCTCTATTCTCCTCCTGTCTTTTATTTCAGATTTGGGATTTGCTCAGTCCAGTAGAATAAAAAGATCAAGATTGTATGCAGGATACAATTCTTTTGGTATTGTAAAATTAACTGTTGGAGCAGGGACTTCATGGTATTATGGTGACCTATGTGATAATTGCATCAAACCTAAAGCAAACCTGAATCTTGGAGCACATTTAAGATTTACTGAAAGGATTAGTGTCAAGGCTGAGTTAAACTGGTATCAACTTGAGGCTCAGGATCACTATGAGCCACGAAATTTATCATTTAAGTCAAATAATATTGAATTCATTGCAGCCGGTGTTGTCGATTTATATCAACATTCAACCAATTTTTATTCTAGAAAACGCTTCACACCATTTGCATATGGTGGTTTGGGTTTTACTTACTTTAATCCAAAGGCTGAATTGGATGGGGTAACCTATTCCTTGAGACCTTTGCAAACTGAAGGAGTGGCCTATTCACCTGTAACAATAGTTGTTCCTGGCGGCATTGGAGTGAGAATTAAAATTAACCAATTTATTGACCTTTCGGTAGAAGGGGGATACCGCTTGACATTTACGGATTATCTCGACGATGTTAGTACAGTTTACACAGCACAAGATGATCCAATTGCTGCTGCACTTTCCAATCGAAGTTTGGAAATTAAAAATGGGAATGCCGAAATTGGAGATGTAAGAGGAAATCCAGATTCACGGGATGGATACTTTGTAGCCGGTGTTAAGGCTGAAATTACGATTCCTTCAATCAGGTCAGGTGTTAAAGGACAAAGAGATTCGGGAGCTCACATTTCTAAACTCACTAAGAGAAATAGAAAGAGAATGCTCAAAAATCGTCGCTAATTTATTACCTATCAAAAAAGGGCCTGAATAAATAACCCACAATTCGATCAAATCGTGATCCGATGGCCGTATGGTAAATAATTATTTCGTAATCATTTTGAGTTGAAAAAAAGGAACCCTCCATAATGTATGGTTCTTCCTCTATTGAATTGGATTCATAGTGCACCAGGTAATCATAATAACCTTGTTTTAGCATTATATTGCATTCATATTTTTTATATTCAGGATTATAAATGAATTTATTCTTCTCCATAAATTCCCAATTACTCAATTTTCCCACGATGTAAAAATCACCGCCCTTCTTGTCAGAAAAAAATTCAAAATGAGTATTGAAATAATCGGAAGATAGTTGCGGATCACCACGATTATTTTCAATTATATAATTACCGTTTAATTCAAGATAATTAACGTAGGATTTCTCCGCTCTACTTCTCAAAGGGCTTAACAATACCTCTTGATTCTTTATATCCAGCTCTTTTACATTAATATCATCAAATTGAGCGCTGCGAAAAGCAAAATTTCTAAACTCGTTCCATGCAATGAAATTTGTACTTTCATCAAAATATCTAAAATCCAATTGTTCTCTTCCTATGTCAAAATACAATGGAGTTAATTCCATTCTTGCATTATCCCATCTCTGATTTTGTCGTATTGTAGCTTTAATTTCTTTTTGTGGCATCACAATTTCAAATTGATCATAATATACTTCAAAACCCACTTGTTGGTGTGACTCTCTTTTGCCGACCAATTCTGAAACTCTGAAATGGGGAACTATATTTACCAGACTTTCATATACCATAAATCTTTTAGAAATAATTATATCATCCGGCTTATCTGATTGATAAACTTTTAAAAGATAATTACCACTTACCTTAACTTTTGGAACAACAAATCGATAATGAGTGAACTCGACTTTAGTATTAAAGGAGAAATTGTAATCTTCGATTAGGAACTCATTGTACTCGGACATAAATTCTGCACTTGATAAAGATGACTCCGACCAGTCAGCATTACAGTGCAGCACTTTTGCATAATAATATTTTGCCTGATCCCCCAATTCATCAAATTCTAAGATAATTCTATGCCTTTGATTTAAATTGGTTACGGGAGGATTGATAATTGTTTGAGGACTAAGATCATTTCTGTAAAACTGAACTGTATGGATGTTTTTGCCATTAACTCTATCCGGATTGTTGGTCTGAGCAATACAATTGTTAAAAAAAAGAATTGATAATATTATTAGCTTAAATACTTTTCCCATTCATTCATTTTACGCTCCAATTCTTCACTTTCAAATTGATGTTGCTTTAAGAGTTCATTAAATTTATCTTTTTCTTCAATGATTTCCGGCAAAGAAAGTTTCTGTTCAATTTCTGAAATTGCTTTTTCATGTTCTTCAATCGATGTTTCCAGTTTTTTAATATACGCGGAATTATCGTTTTTATTTTCTTTTACTGGTTTCTGTTTATTGGTTTTGGGTTTGGATTTGACACTGGCAGATAACGGTTTCTCCTTTTTTAAACTGTAATTTTGATATTCTTTGTAATCTCCGGGATAAGTTTTAATGACTTTATCTTCGATGTACCAGATCTCATTGGCAACCTCTGAAATAAAGTGTCTATTATGTGAAACAATGATAAATGTGCCTTTATATTTTTTTAATGCATTTATTAGAATTTCTGTCGAATCAAGGTCTAAGTGATTAGTAGGTTCATCCAACAAAAGAAAATTAGCTTCGCCCAGAAGCGTTTTTGCCAAAGCGACTCTGGATTTTTCTCCTCCTGATAAGACTTTAATTTTCTTATAGATATCATCACCGGTAAATAAAAATGCACCCAGCAACGTTCTTATTTCAAGATCTGTTTTTTGAAGCCCTGCCTGCTGCATTTCAGAAATAATGTCATTTTTCAAATTAAGCGCTTCCAACTGATGTTGGGCATAGAATTCCATTTTTACATTATGACCTAATTTTCTTGTTCCCTCAAAACTTTCAGTGCCCATTAATATTCTAAGCAAGGTCGATTTACCTTTCCCATTGGCGCCTATTAGTGCAATTTTTTGACCTCTTGCCACATTTAGATGAGTATTAGCTATAACCAGATTATCTCCATAACTTTTTTCTTTCAAGTTGAGATTGAGAATATCTTTTCCGGGCTGGACTTTTACAGGGAATTCTATGGAAATTTTTTTGGTATCTTCTTCCGGTGCATCTACAATTTCCATTTTTTCCAAAGCTTTCACCCGTGATTGCACTTGTTTGGCTTTAGTTGCTTTAGCTCTAAATCTGTTAATGAATTTTTCGGTATCCTTTATTTTTTTTTGCTGATTTTGAAAGGCGTTCTGTTGTACTTCGGCCCGCTCATTTTTTTGAACCAGATAGCTGTCATAATTGCCCGGATATCGATTTAATTTTTGAAAAGCTACTTCAACTATTATTTCTGCGATGTTATTTATAAAATCCTGATCATGAGAAACTACAATAACACTTCCCGGATATGAGCTTAAATATTCTTCCAGCCATTGAATTGAAGGTAAATCGAGGTGGTTAGTAGGCTCATCAAGCATTAAAAGGTTAGGTTTTTGAAGCAACATTTTTGCCAGTAAAACCCTCATTCGCCAGCCTCCGGAAAAGGTTTCAATTTTTTGATCCATTTCACTATTGCTAAATCCCAACCCAGCTAAAACTTCTTCCACACTTGACTCCATTGAATAGCCGCCCATTGTATTAAAATGGTCCTGCAGTTCATTGAGACGAATTAATAAATCTTCAGAATAATCACTTTCCAGCTTATGAAGTATAGTGTCAATTTCCTTTTGTTGATCTAAGAGTTTTCCAAAGGCATCGAGCACAACATTTTTGATGCTTTTATTTTCGGTTTGAGAAAGTAAGTCCTGATGGAAATAGCCAATACTTGTTTCTTTACTCATTTCAATCGCACCGGATTCACATTGGTATTCACCTTGCAAAATCTTTAAAAGGGTGGATTTACCTGTTCCGTTTTTTCCTATTAAACCGATTTTTTCTCCATCGGAAATATGCAGTGAGGCATCTTTGTAAATAGGACGGCTACCAAAGAAAAATGATATTCCATTAATGGAAATCATAAGAGAGGGGTACTCTTAATTTTAGACATAATTGCTCAACATGACAGGCATAACGAGCATCAACAAATCTTCTTCCTTATCTTTTTCAACTGGAATAAGTAATCCTGCCTTATTGGGTGCTGAAAGATTGAGCTTGATTTGTTTTGAATTCATGTTGTTCAACATTTCTATTAGAAATCTGGCATTAAAACCTATTTCCATATCTTCTCCGCTATACTCACAGGCAAGTCTTTCATTGGCTTCATTTGAAAAATCTAAATCTTCAGCAGATACTTGCAATTCGCTACCGCTCAACTTCAATACCACTTGATTTGTGGTTTTATTGGCGTATATAGAAATTCTTTTTAGTGTGCCTAAAAACTCATTTCTATCAATGATTAGTTCATAGGGATTATCTGCAGGTATAACAGATTCATAATCGGGAAATCTTTCATCGATTAGTCTGCAAATCATTTTAATATCTCCAAAAGTGAAAAAAGCATTAGAAGTATTAAATTCCATGGTGCAATCATTGTTTTCTTGAGGCAGTGATTTGTGCAAGAGATTCATAGCCTTTTTTGGAATTAATATTGATGTATCAGAATCCGAAACTACATCTACCCTTCGATATCGAACCAGCCGATGGCCGTCAGTTGCAACAAATGTTGTATTGCTATCACTGAATTGCAGGTAAATTCCTGTCATTGCAGGACGGAGTTCATCACTTGAAGCCGCAAATATGGTATTTGATATAGCCCTGTGTAGTGCTTCGGTAGAAATTGTTATGCCATGACCATCTGATACATCGGGGATTCTGGGAAAGTCTGTGGCGTTTTCTCCGGCTAACTTATATCGCCCATTATCAGAACTTAATTCAATGCTGTATGAGTCTTCGTCAATCGTAAATGTAATAGGTTGCTCAGCCAGATTTTTTAAAGTATCAATTAAAATTCTTGCAGGAACTGCGATTTGGCCTGATTCTTTCGCTTCCACTTCCATTTCGGTAATTATTGAAGTCTGCAAATCAGAGGCAGTGATGGTTAACTTGCCATCCTGAATATCAAACAGGAAGTTTTCAAGAATTGGAACAATGGCATTACTTGGAATTACGCCACTAATTCTGTTTAAATGATTAAGCAAATTTGAAGAGGAAACGATAAATTTCATATCAAGATCATTTGAGGTGCCCAAATTAATAAAATGTTGGTCTTAAACATAGTATTGTAAGAAGTGCTTTGCAATTAGTTTGCTCTAAATCTACTTGCGGGTATTATCAATTTGTCAAACACATAATTTTGAATCAAAACGTATTTCTTATCTCCTTCAATAGTTGCTATTCCCAGCATCCCATCCGGATCCTTTTCATTGAGATAAATGTCAATCGAATTACTAAATTCACTGACTTTGTCTTGAACCGAAATACTAACATTTGGTGGGTATTGACTTAATGAGTCTATTTTATTAATGAAATCATTGTCCTCAATAAATCTAGTTATGAAAATTCGATTATACGAAGATATATAATTGTTTAGCACAGTTTTATTTACATTTTCAATTCCCAAAATCTTTGCTCTATTGTCTTCGTTTACAATTACAAAGCTTTCCGATGGGTTTGCCGGATAATCAACTTTTATTTGAATAAATGAATTGAGATTGCTTTTGAAAATTTGTGAATTTCGATAGTTCTCTTCTTTGACCACATATCTTGGACTCAAAAATCCCGTGTGATTTGGCATATAAACTACAAATGGATTTTCTGAACCTTCCATAATAAAATAGGTTCCTTTTGCATCGTTGGCATCTCCACCAACATAAAAAACTTTGGTTTTTTTACCATTTTGATAGATTTCCACTTTACTTCCTTTAGTGGCAATGTTTTTAATGACCATTTCACGCTCACCCTTGTGTACAGGCCTTTTAATTCTTTGCCAATAAAGTGTTTTAAGTAATATAGATAATTGGCCTTTATTGACTTTATATTGATTATTTAAGAACCAATCACCATTGTTTCTTTTTTCCAGCAGAGCAGACCATCCAAATTTGGAAGCTATAAATATTTTGTCAACTGATGCAGTATCTTTTATGCTGAAAGCACTTTCATTAATATTAAGTGTGCTTTTACTTTTTTTCTGATCAATCGCATAAAATGCCAGAAGTGCGAGAAATATTAATGTAAGAATTCCAAGAATAAGTTTATTTCTATTCATTCAACTTTTTTTGATTTCCGTATTTTTTAGATCTGATGTAATTTTTAACAACACCAAATAAAATCAATAAAACTACCGGTAGGCCTATATTTATTACTTGCCATTTCAATCTTTCTTTATTGGCTTTTGTAATATTGAGTGGCCGAATAACTACCTGTTTATTCCTGGCTTCAATAATGCCTGAGTCGTCGAGCATATAATCGATGCAATTCAATATCAGGTCTTTGTTGGCAAAAGTATTTTTAGTGAATTTGTCATAACCCAGGGGGTATGCGGTATTGCTTTTGCTGTTTATGTCATTTTCAATGATATCTGCATCGGAAAAAACAACGATCTTTGAAGCCTTATCAATAGTTTTATAATTAAATTTTTCTGCAGTTTTTTCAGTTACCCGACCCTCAAAGGTGGAGCGGTACTTACCTTCCAAGAGATATGCGACTGCTAATTTGCCTTTGTTGAACAATTGAGGATTTGGTGGCATTCTTACATCATTAAAATCAAGTCTTACCGGCGAAGACAATACCCGGGTTTCAGGTGAGGTAAATACCAAGGGTGTTTTTTTAATTCCCGGAGATTTAACCGTGTCAATAGAACTTATAAATTTTGAATAAACACCATTTATATTTCTTGAAATTGGGTGTTTTGCAAAATTATTCAGGATAGGAAAATACCACCATTTCATCATTTTATATTGAGGTCTGTCTCCAACATAACCCACGATTAATGGAATATAGGCACATAATTGATCCTGGATCAGATCAGGATTAAGACGCAATCCCATTTTAAAAAAGATATCATCCAATTTTAAATCATTAGAAATTGCAACGCTCCCTGAATTACCAATGCTATCTATACTTGCTTTCATGGCATCGATTAAAAACAAAGCATTTCCTCCTTTAACCAAATATTGATCAATTTTGAATTTATCAATCTCGTTAAATGCCGAATCGGGAGAGGCCATTATAATGGCATCGAAGGCGTCTAAATTCTCTGTTCCTTCAAAATCACCATTGGTAGCACTTTGTAGTCTGACTCTTCGCACATCGTAATATTCTGAAAGACTTCTTAAGATGTCTTCAGCTTGTATTGGATCCAATTCACCATGACCTTGTAAGAAAGCTATCTTTTTCTTTTTGGGTTTACTTAATTTTTTAATTGTAGAAATAAGCTCGTATTCCAATCCTTCAATACTCTGATTGAGCTGGGCCCGAGTTCCTGCATTATAATTGTATTTCAAAAAATTTACAGGCATTTCCATATTGAGATAATTAATGATGGCTCCCGGGAAAATGATTCTTTCAGTGCGTTCATCACCTTGGTTAACATAAAGTGTTGTGGGGTTTATACCGCGATCGTAAATTTGTTTAAAGATTTCCTGTCGGGATTTGTTATCTGCTTCAGGTGGTGAGGGGTTTCGAAATTCGTATTGAAGATTGTAACCTGCATATACTTTAAACTCATCGAGAATTTCCTTAATTGATTGTTGAAGTCTTTGAAAATCTGCCGGCATTTCTCCTTCCAGAAATATTTCAATATAAACCACATTTTCAAGATCTGACAATAATGTTTTTGTGCTTTCGGCCAAGGAGTACCTTTTTTCCTCAGTAAGATCCAACCTAAAAAAGAATTGTCCAGAAATAATATTTACAAGTATCAGACTTATAAGGATTACTGAAAATGTAAATAAGCTGTTATATCGTATTGACCTTTTCATATTACCACTTTCTGGAATCAAGAATTAATTTTGTACCTGATAGCATGAGTATAATAACGCTTATAAAATACAGCAGATCACGTGAATCAATAAGTCCTTTACTTATTGAGTTATAATGATGCGCTATCCCAAGTTTGGAAATGATCACCGATGCTTTTCCCCAAACGTTGATCTCAGACAATGATTGAAAACCTTCAAAAATTATAAACGATAAAAATACAGCCAAAACAAAGGCAGTAATCTGATTTTGAGTGAGCGAGGAGGCGAATAAACCGATGGAAGTAAAAACGGCACAAAGAAAAATCAATCCGATATAAGAACCTGCAATTCCAGCGGAATCGATATTACCTACCGGGTTTCCCAATTGATAAACCGAATAGTAATAGATCAGGGTTGGGGCAATGGAAAACAATACCAAAGTTAAATTTGCTAAATATTTGGCAATTATTATTTGATAATCGCTAACCGGTTTGGTAAGCAGAAATTCTATGGTGCCGCTTTTTTTCTCCTCCGCAAAAGCTCTCATTGTAATTGCAGGAATCAGGAATAAAAAGACATAGGGCGCAATCAAAAACAGGGAGTCCATATTGCTAAACCCGGTATTCAGAATGCTGCTTTGCGGGAAAACCCATAAAAACAAGCCGGTTATTAAAAGAAAAACTCCTATTACCAGATAAGCAATAAGCGAGCTTAAAAAGCTGTTTATTTCACGCAAATAGATTGCTATCATTTTAGTTTTGCGTTAGTTGGTGAAAAATACTTTCAAGGTTGGACTCCAGAGTTCTAATCTCCAGAATTATCCAATCATTTTGCTTAGACAAATCAAATAAATCACTTCTCGGGTCTGTATTGCTTTTAGATGTGACTTCAAAAACAAATTGTGACACTGCTTTGACCGAGCTTATGGTATTGATTTCCTTAATTTTATCAGTGTCAACGGCTTGCGCAAATTCTATGTGAAAAGTAATTGAGCCTTGAATTTTTTTCTTGAGATTTTCCACTTTGTCATCGGCTACTAATCGACCCCTGTTAATGATGATAGCGCGATTACACACAGCCTCTACCTCCTGCATTATATGGCTCGAAAGTACAACAGTTTTTTCTTTTCCTAAATCACTAATCAGTTTTCGAATATCCACAATTTGATTAGGATCGAGTCCTGAAGTAGGTTCATCCAGAAAAAGCACTTTTGGATCGTGAATCAACGCTTGAGCAAGACCAATTCGCTGGCGATAACCCTTCGACAATTCTTCTATTTTTTTATGTCTTTCTCTTCCAAGGCCTACCATTTCAATTAACTGATCAATTCTGGTTTTCTGGCATGATTTTTTTAAGCCGTGCAATTTTGCCACAAACTTGAGATACTCATAAACATACATGTCAAGGTAAAGCGGATTGTTTTCAGGTAGATAGCCTACAATTTTTTTTACTTCAATTGTGTTTTCCTGTATGTCCAGACCTTCAATATTTACAGAACCATTATTTGGGGGTATAAAGCCTGTCGCTATTTTCATGGTAGTACTTTTACCAGCACCATTTGGTCCCAAAAAACCAACCACTTCACCGCTATCTATGGAAAAGGAGATGTCATCCACTGCTTTTTGCTCACCGTAAGTTTTGGTCAAATGCGATACAATTACTGACATTATCCTTTTGGTTTTAATGGTCTGAGTTCAATATCTACCACGTGGTAATTGGGGTGGGAGTCAATACTTTCATAAATAGTCTTTGCAATATCTTCAGCTCTCATCATGTTATCATTGGCTTTTACCGAATCAATTTCATCAAAAAAATTAGTATTAACCGAACCAGGATAAATGCAAGTCACTTTTATGCCGTGATTTCTTACTTCTTTATAAAGAGAATGAGAAATACCTCGAACTGCATGCTTAGTGCCGCAATAACCGGCCATGGTTTCTACTCCAGTAGTTCCTGCGATGGAGGAAATGTTTACAACATGTCCTTGGCCTCTTTCAATCATTTTGGGTAAAACGGCCCGAGTGCAGTAAAATAGCCCATGAACATTGACATCAAACATTTTTAACCATTTTTCATCGCTCATCTCATGCAAAACTGAAGAATAGCCCAAACCTGCATTGTTAATAAGGATGTCGATGGAGCGACCAAAATTGTTTTGTATTTCTTCAATCATTTTGCTCACCGAAGAAGAATCTGAAACATCAATGGAATAATGTTTGAAATTATTATTATTAAAAGTTGTCTCTGATCTGCTAGCTCCTGCCACCAGGAATCCTTTATTCAAAAACAGTTTACAGGTTTCATAACCTATTCCCTTACTGCTTCCGGTGACTAAAACTAATTTTTGACTATCAGACATTCACTTATACTTAAAATACTATAAATCAGTATTTTATAATTTATTAGGATTAACAAGGGCCAATATTAAAGCCAAACAAAGAGAAAATCAATAATTTATTTGAAGAGCTTTTTCAAAAAAGACTTTTTTGGTTTGAGTTGAAAGCCTGCATCTTTTACCCAATCCACAATGGTGCTTTCTTCAATTTCAGAACTCGTTTTAATTTCTACTTCTCTTTCCAAATCATCAAGGTTAACATTAAAGGAAATAATTTCATCCTTGGTATTCAGTAGCTCGCGAACCTGAGCTTCGCAATTGCTGCATTTAATATTTGATTTGAATTTATACTTTGGCATTGAAAATTATTTTAAATACATAACATTGCACAAATTGAAATATTAAAAAGTTCAGATATTGAGTCTTAATAATTTAAATACAAATATAAGCCTGATTGATTACAATACATTTGGTATTGACGTTTACGCAAAGGAGTTTATTGTAGTAAAGGAAATATCTCAGCTTATTGAGCTTTACCATGAAGGATATTTTCAAAAGAAGCATTTAATACTCGGAGGGGGAAGCAATATTCTTCTTACAGATAATTTTGAAGGGATTGTAATCAAAATCGATTTCAAAGGAAAATTAATTATTAGTGAAGATGAAGATTCTGTCCTGATAGAAATAGGGGCGGGAGAAAATTGGCATGATCTTGTATTACATGCAATTCAAAATCAATGGGCCGGAATTGAAAATTTATCTTTAATTCCAGGAACTGTAGGGGCTGCACCTATGCAAAATATAGGTGCTTATGGTGTTGAAATTAAAAATGTATTTGAATACCTCTTTGCATTTGAAAAGGAGAGCGGCCAGGTGGTGAAATTTGATCTTGAGGCTTGCGACTTTGGATACAGATCCAGTGTATTTAAAACCGTCCACAAGAATAAATACATTATTACAAGGGTTTGTTTAAGGCTTAAGAAAAATCCAAAACTAAATACCAATTATGGCGCAATTGCAGAGACATTAAAAGCCATGGGAATTGATAATCCTGGAATACAGGATATTAGTGATGCTGTGATTAAAATCCGGAGCTCCAAATTACCCGATCCAAATGAAATAGGAAATGCAGGAAGTTTTTTCAAAAATCCGGTGATTTCAATTCAAGAGTTTCAAAAACTTAAAGAAAAACATCCGGAAATACCTTCTTATGCAATTGATCAAAATTCAGTAAAAATTCCCGCTGGCTGGCTAATCGAAAATGCAGGTTGGAAAGGCAAAATATATAAAAACTCAGGGGTTCATGAAAAGCAGGCACTGGTGCTTGTAAATAAAGGAAATGCATCAGGAAATGATGTTCTTGAGCTTTCTCAATTAATTTTGAATGATATTAAAAGCAAATTCGGAATACAACTCGAACGCGAAGTCAATATTATATAATATTTAGTACGATTTTTGAGGTTAGCATTCAATCTATGAAAAAAATTGGGCTTGGCTTATTTTTTATTTTCGTAATTGCCACAAATTCGGCAATATCACAGGAATACCCGGGGTATAGGGACAGTCCTATTGCCATCGCTCAATACAAGTTAAACAATACCTATATTAAGGTTACCTATGGAAAACCTTTCAAAAGAGGCCGCAAAGTTTTTGGCGGTTTTGTCCCATATGGCAGAGTTTGGCGCACAGGAGCAAATGAAGCTACTGAAATTACTTTTACCAAAGACATTTACTTTGGGCCAAAATTCTTAAAAGCAGGGACATACTCACTTTTTACTGTACCCGGTGAAAATTCATGGATTATTATTCTCAACAAAAAACTAGGGCAGTTTGGAGCTTTTGAATACGACAGAAAGCAGGATTTGTTAAGAATTACTGTCCCGATAATAAAATCTGCAGAAAGGGAAGACTTTTTAATAGAATTTAGGCAAGCGGAAAAAGAAAATGTTGTAAATATGATCCTGTGGTGGGATAATATTCAAGTTCACATTCCCTTAAAAATTTTGTAATGAAAGGAAAATCATATTTGCAATCTGCATTTCAGCGTGCATACAAGTCTAAATTTCATTTGTTTTTACTCAATCTTGGAATTTCGCGATTCGTACCTTTCAATAAGCCCCATAGATTTAAAATAATAGAAATAAGTCCAAATTCAGTCAGAATCGAGTTGCCTTATATTAAAAGGAATTTAAATCATATCAAAGGGATTCACGCTTGTGCACTTGCAACACTCAATGAACTTGCCTCAGGTATTCTAATTATTTCAAGACTTGATCCGTCTGAATTTCGGATAATCATGAAAAGCATCCATCTTGACTACGTTTATCAGGCAAAAGCAAAGGTTTATGTGAGCTTTAAATTGAGCGAAGCAGAAATTCAAGAATTAAAAGATAAGGCTAAAATCTCTCCAGTTGATTTTCCCGTTAAACTAATTACCTTCGATCAGAACAATAATGAAATCTGCAGTTCCAATATTGTTTGGCAGTTAAAATCCTGGGAACAGGTCAGAACTAAATCTTAAATCAGACCTCTGATTATTGATCAATTTTTCTAAGATTGATTAAATTGCTATACTTTTTATGAAATGAGAACAATTGATAGACTTCTTGAAGAGTACGGGTCTAGTCATCAAAACCCTACCAATAAATTAATTCACTGGATTTGTGTTCCCGCCATCACATTTAGTTTACTTGGTCTGCTTTGGTCAATTCCGAGTGATTTTATACAAGGATTTTTTCCATCAGCTTTTCAGAAGTATGTAAATTTTGCAAGCCTGTTTATCATTTTTGCCTTGCTTTATTACTTCCGATTATCCATTGCATTGGCCATAGGTATGATAATCATCTCTTATGCTTTACTATGGTCTTGTTATGCGATTGATAAATATCTAGAATTACCACTCTGGCAGTTTTCTATAATTGTATTTGTATTGGCCTGGGTAGGTCAATTTTTTGGACATAATATTGAAGGCAAAAAACCATCCTTTTTAAAAGATGTACAATTTTTACTAATAGGTCCAATTTGGTTATTGCATTTCATATATAAAAAAACCGGAATTCCATATTAAGAATTGAATTGAAAATAAGTTTCTCCTTTTCTTCATTTTTCTATTGTGTTTTTCTTAGTTGTGGTCATATACTCGCCCAGGAGGCTGAATTAATTGTTCCAAAGGGTCATACTACGCCTGTTGTTTTAATTGATTATCACAATAATGAGCGATGGCTGGCGAGTAGTCAGGGAAATAATTCATACACCATTTGGAATTTTGATGCTGAAAAGGAGATACGCCAATCCAATTTCCATAATGACCCAATTTCGGCATTGGCATTTCACCCGGATTTTGCACAATTGCTTAGTGCTGATGGCTCGGGAAGAGTGCTTTCTTATGATATAAGAAAAAACAGAAAACGCTCTGACCGTCAAATTCACAAAGGGAAAGTGAACGGATTGGTTTTTGGCAAAAATGCTGAGACCTTTTATACTTATTCAGACGACAGCACAGTAAAAGAAGTCAATTATGCGTATTTTAAAATTGTTCAGGATATATCATTTGAAGGCAAAATATCAAGCATTGCTGCAATAGATGAGGGAAAGCTATTATTGGTAGCGCTCAAAAACGGTCATTTTATTTCTATAGATGAGAAGGGTAAAAAAACTGCTTTTAAAAATGATCAAAATTGGGTGATCAACGAAATATTGATAGAGGATAAAACACATTTAGGGATTTGTCAGAATGGAGTGATAATAAAAATTGATCTTCTGAATAAATCACTTACATACTTAAAAAAAATTCCTTTCAAGGTAAAGAAAGCGGTTGTTGTTGATTCTATTTTGATAATAGCAGGCAGAGGTCCAACGGATATTACATTCTTAAATGCTGAAACTTTAGACCCTTTAATAGATTCTTATGAATTTCAATTAAGAAAAGACTTAGATCCATATAACCTATCAATTCAAACCATTGAATTTGACCCGGATTCGAATGTTCTCTTTATTCCGGATTACGATTATTCCATAGGAGCGTACAGTTTTGATAAAAAAAGATTTGTTCGAAGATTTCAGGGATTCACTGAAAGGATTAAAGATTTTGATATTGCTCCAAATGCACAGATTCTGAGCCTGGCTAGCAGCAAAAATGGAATTCGATTATATGATTTAAGAGAGATTCAGGAAACACGTGTTTTATCAAATTCCAACCCGGCTTTCAGAGTTGATTTTTCAAATAGTGGTTTAAATATGGCCTTGGTTAAAGCAGATTCACTTGTTATCTACAATACGGTAAATTATGAGCCAAGACTTAAATTTCCACTAACAGGTATTTACCCCAATGGAAATACGTGCTTTGTCAATGACAGGCTGTTACTAAAGAAAGATGAAAACAATGGGATTAGCCTATTTAATATTGAAAATAAAACTAAATCTATTATAAATATTAAGGAAGCCTTTGAAGTAAAGGCAGATGAAAAAGGAAATCTCTTCTGCATTAAAAGTGGCAACAGCAAAATCTATCTTTACGATGCACAATCGCAGAAGAGAATTTCTAAAATTAAAGCTAAAGACATCATTGATTTTGATTTTTTTCAAAATGGAGAAAGGGTATTGCTTATTTCAAATGATGATGGAATCAAAATCAAAGTATTTTCCAATAATGGGAAACTATTAAGCAAATGTGAATTGCCTGAAAATTATAAGGGAGAAAGAATTAAAGTAATTGAATCAGGAAATAAATTTCTGTCATGGAAGATCAGCGTGGATAAAAAAGGGGAAGAGGCAGATTACAGCATCAATTTATGGAGTGTCGATTCACTTCAGATCATGCAAAAACTCGAAGGTCTTCAATCAACAATTACTGAGGTTCAGTACGATGCCAAACGCGATTATGTGATTGCTTCTTCAGAAGATGGTAGTCTGAAAATCTGGTCGCTTAATAAGCTTTATTCAGATCATAAATACTACCCAGCCTCCATATACCCTTTGGAAGGGGAGGAATTAGTTACAATGTTAAACAATGGTGTATATGATGCGAGCAGATCCGCAATGGAAGATATGCATTATGTGCAGGGTTCTGAATACATTTCACTTGATCAAATTAAGGAGAAGTATTACGAACCTAAACTCCTTTCTAAAATATTTGGCTATAACATTCAACCCATACAGCCTCGATCAGCTATAGAGCATTTTGAATTATACCCTGAAATTAGAATACTGCATCCTGCAGTAAATGGTGGAATTCTCGGTGTTGATTTGCAAGAAAGGGGAGGGGGAATAGGAAAAGTTGATGTCTTCATTAATAATAAAAAAGCAAAAGAATTTAGTCCTTCGGAAGATTTGATTGAAAATCAAATTCAATACAAGGTTGAGTCTCATCCCTTTTTAATTCCCAACGAAATAAATGAAATAAGCGTAAAGGTCAGCAATGCTGCCGGTGACCTTAAATCATCACCGGAAAGAATAAAATACATTTGGAACACAAATACCAAGCATGAAACTCAAAAATTTTATGCTCTAATCATCGGGGTTTCAGATTATACCGGAACTAAGCTCGATTTGAATTTCTCATCGAAAGATGCCAAAAGTATTTCTGAAGCAATTCAAAATGGGGCAAGTAATTATTTTGGACAAGCTAATGTCGAAATAGTCGACCTAAATTCAATTAATTCAGAAAGTAATTTACAACCGACCAAGGAAAATACTTTAAAAGCACTCTATGAGATATCAAAAAAAATAAATCCGCAGGATGTATTCTTATTTTATTTTGCAGGACATGGGGCTCAGGGAAAAGAAGATGATAAGAATTACTATTTATTGACCAAGGAGGCGTCTTATCAGGAGAGTAAAAGTTTGAACAATCCTTCATCTTATTCAATTTCAGATAAAGAATTGGGCGAATCTTTGAGCAAAATTTCTTCGCTGAATATGGTGATGATTTTAGATGCCTGCCATTCCGGTGAAATGATCGATAAATTCAATAATCAGATCGGACATTTAAGTACCAAAGAAGAAAAAGCGCTTGAAAAACTCATTTCTGAAACAGGGTTACATATTTTAGCCGGTTCAGAATCTGATAATGTTTCTTATGAGACCAGTTTGTATGGCCAGGGTTTATTGACCTACAGCCTACTTTTTGGTATGAAAGGAGACGCACTCCGAGATGGACAATATCTGGATGTCAATCGTTTATTTCAGTATGCCTCAGCGAAAGTACCCGAATTAGCAAGTAATGTTGGAAGCGTTCAAAAACCTGTAGTGAAAGTACCTGAAAAGGCGGGGAAGGTAGATATTGGAGAATACGGGAATCGTGAAAAGGCTCAAATTAAACTAATTTCTCCCAGACCGATAATATTAAAATCTTCATTTCAGGAAGAACACATGTTTCTGGATTATAGTAAGTTAGGCCTGCAACTCGATGATGAACTCAAATATCAAGTAGACAATAAAGAGAATGATTTTATTTTTATCAACTCGGATAACTTTACTGGAGCTTATAAATTTAATGGTAGGTACAGCTACAATTCAGGAGAAATAAAGATTCAGGTTAAACTTTTTAAAGACACGACCTTATTAGAAATAATTGAAGTTAATGAAATAGACTTCAAAACTGCGATTGAAAAAATTGCATTGAGAGGACTCGGAATTATTGAAAAAGACTTTAGTAAATAGATTAGTTGCAGATAATACAGGTGCCTCCTTCAGCCGACTCACAAGCAGCTTTAGTTGCATAGCAATTTTCGATATCATTTTTTGACCAGGGCGATGATGCCGGGCAATTACACGGGTCGACTTCATCATCTTCATTACAGGCATTAAATATGAAAATTGCCCCAATTACAAGGGCTAGTATCATAAATATTTTTTTCATAAGGTCTTAGGGCTTATGAACAAATTTCACAAGGTTGGCCTTCAGATGCTTCACAATCAAGAGGATCATCATAACAATTTTCGCTTCCCGGTACTGACCATGGTGCATTATCTGGACAATTGCAGGGCCCCGGTTCGTTAGGAGAACAACTGCTAAAAATAATCGAGCTAAACATCGCTAGAAACACTAAAGAAAGTAGCCTTTTAAACATATCTATCTATTTGAATACTATATTAGAAAAAATATTTGTCAAAACCACTAAAAATTTTCTTTAATCGATTCTTTGTATTTCTGCCCCAAGATTTTGCAAACGCCTATCAATATTCTGATAACCCCTATCAATTTGCTCTATATTGAGGATTGTGCTCTTTCCTTTTGCAGATAATGCTGCAATAAGAAGGGATACACCAGCACGAATATCAGGAGAAGTCATTGTAATGCCCCTGAGTTTTATTTTTTTATCAAGACCAATTACAGTAGCACGATGAGGGTCGCATAATATGATTTGAGCACCCATATCAATAAGTTTGTCGACAAAAAACAAACGACTCTCAAACATTTTTTGGTGAATAAGAACTGTACCTTTGGCTTGTGTGGCCACCACCAAAACAATACTTAAAAGGTCAGGCGTAAATCCTGGCCATGGCGCATCAGCCACCGTTAGTATTGATCCATCTATAAATGTTTCAATTTCATAATGATCCTGCTCAGGGATAAAAATGCTATCTTCCTGCTTTTCGAGTTTGATTCCAAGTCGTTTAAAAACATCGGGTATCATTCCCAACTGCTTCCAATTGACATCATTGATTGTAATGGAAGAACTCGTCATGGCAGCCATTCCAATAAAACTACCCACTTCAATCATGTCCGGTAAAAGTCGGTGCTCGGTGCCATTAAGCACTTCCACACCTTCAATTTCAAGTAAATTAGAACCGATACCACTGATTTTTGCTCCCATGCGGTTTAGCATATTACACAACTGCTGAAGATAGGGTTCACAGGCGGCATTATAAATGCTGGTTTTTCCTTTAGCAAATACTGCGGCCATTAATATATTAGCCGTTCCTGTAACAGAAGCTTCATCCAGAAGCATATAGGTACCCTTTAATTTTGAAGCATCAATTTCAAAAAGCTTGTCATCAGCATCGTAATTAAATTTTGCACCTAATTTTTCGAATCCTATAAAGTGCGTGTCCAATCTCCGTCTGCCTATTTTATCACCGCCGGGTTTTGGAATTTTACCTTTTTTAAATCGACCCAGAAGTGGGCCAAGAATCATGATTGAGCCCCGTAAAGAGGCCCCCTGTTTTCTGAATTCCTTGGTATTGAGATAATCTAGATCAATATTTTTGGCTTCAAATAGAAAAGAGCCATTCCCCTTGTTATCAACATTAACACCCAGACTCTTCAATAAATCAATTAACTTATTGACATCGAGAATATTTGGGATATTTTCAATTAAAACGGGTTTTTCAGTAGCAAGAACTGCACAAATAACCTGTAAGGCCTCGTTCTTTGCACCTTGTGGTGTGATGGATCCACTGAGTTTTTTGCCGCCTGTTATTTCAAATGATGGCATATTTAATTCCTTCTTCTTCGTCCCCCCCCACCTTTGCGTCTGTTATTGCTTCGCGCACTTGTATTACTTCTGTTTGGATTGCTGGCCCTGGTTTGAACCTCAAGTAACCGATTTTCCCGAACCTCATCTATATTAAGTTTGATTTGATAGTTCGACATTTGACCCAAATGCTCAATAATAACTTCATCGTCTACATTTTCCTTGTTCCAGGTGATATAAAATGACTTCATTAATCTCGCCAAATAAATCTCAGCCGATTTTCTTTCTTCGGCATCTTTTATCTCAAGTGTTTCATTGATTAAGGACTCAACATTTTTTCCATAATGCCGAAATTTTATTCTCTGGCTAGGATAGCGAAGTCTTTTAGGTTTGGCCTGAACTACTTCGCGTTCCGGTTTTGGAAAGGGACCTTCCACATCCAGTTGATAATCCGACATCATATACAAATGATCCCATACAACCTGGTTGTTATCCGAACTATCGGTCATGTTCGGGTTTATTTGTTTCATTAATTCAACGGCCAATTCGGCTAGTCTTTTCTTCTCATCTTTATCTTTGACCTGATCAATATGAGCAACTATATTTTGAAGATTTCGCCCGTATTCTCTTAAATACAAAGGGCCTCTACTCTCTCTCATTAAATGTTTGGAATTAAAATCTAGGAATGAATTTTAAGCTTAGCAAAGCTAAGTAATAAAGTTTTTTCACCAAAATTATCGAAGTATATCATTGCTTTTCGCTGATTTTGATAAGATTCGACCTTTTTAACCTTTCCAAAGCCAAATTTTGGATGTTCTACTTTCATACCTTCGGCCAGATTTTCAGTATTACTGGGTTCAAAATCATTTGGAACTTTGTAATTGGATACCACTTTTTTGGCCAATGGTCTTAGATTTCGAGCAGCTGTTTTAGGCAGTTCGCCGGGTTTGTTTGTTTTTCTGAATTTTGGTGGAATGTTAAAATCCGGTGGACCCTTTGGAATCGACCTTTCCGTTACTTTTAAGAATCTCGGATCCACTTCATCTAAAAATCTGGATGGTTCGCAGCTATGTAGCGTGCCATACCTGTATCTGCTCAACGCATAAGATAGCGTTAATTTTTTTTCTGCACGGGTTATGGCCACATAAAATAGGCGTCTTTCTTCCTCCAGATCTGCGCGACTGCTTAGCATCATGGCAGATGGAAATAAATCTTCTTCTAATCCAACAATATGAACATGTTTAAATTCCAGACCTTTTGCCGAATGGATTGTCATAAGTGTGACCCTGTCGCTGCTGCCATCGTCATTATCCTGATCAGTCAATAAAGCTATTTGTTGGAGGTATGAACCAAGTGATTTGTCTTCGGTTTCGGGATTGTCCACAAATTCTTTTATACCATTGAGCAATTCCTGGATATTTTCATACCTGGCAATGCCTTCCATGGTTTTGTCTTCATAATATTCTTTCATAAGGCCAGAGCGCTTCACTATAATTTCAGCTGCCTCGTGTGCATCTCGTTTATCCATATCAATGGACATGCTTTCGATCAGCGTAACAAAGTTTGATAATGCTGTAGCAGTCCTTTGAGGGAATATTTTATTTGCCATTTTACAGGCTTCCCAAATACTTGTATTATTTTCATTAGCGGCTACAATCAGTTTTGCAATTGAGGTGTTGCCGATGCCTCGTTTAGGCCAATTTATAATTCTTTTAAAGGCCTCTTCATCATTGTGATTGACAACGAACCTGATATAAGCAATTACATCTTTTATTTCTTTTCTCTGATAAAATGACAAACCTCCATAAATGCGGTATGGAATATTTATTTTTCTCAGAGCCTCCTCCATGCTTCTTGATTGTGCATTCGTTCGATATAAAATGGCGAAATCGCTGTTGTTAAGCTGTTCATTCATTTTATTTTGAAAGATTTGACTCGCAATAATTCTGGCTTCTTCATTGTCTGAAGTAGCTCGAATCAGTTCTATGTAATCACCATCATCATTGCTTGTCCATACTTTTTTAGGTAGTTGGGCTGTATTGTTTTTGATAACAGCATTGGCGGCCTCTACTATTATTTTGGTGGATCGATAGTTTTGTTCGAGCTTGAAAACCTTTAAATCGTCATAATCTTTTTCAAAATTCAGAATATTCGTAATGTCAGCACCCCTAAAAGCATATATGCTTTGGGCATCATCACCGACAACACAAATGTTTTGATATCTTGAGGCAAGTTTTCGGGTAATTAAATATTGCGAATAATTTGTGTCCTGAAACTCATCTACCAATACGTATTTAAAGCGATCCTGATACTTGTTCAGAACATCAATATGATTGTGGAAAAGAACGTGCGTATTGAAAAGAAGATCATCAAAATCCATCGCAGATGACTTAAAACACCGCTCCGCATATGCTTTGTAAATTCTTCCAATTTCTGGTCTTTGCATTTCTGTGTCTTCCGATAAATAAATAGGGTCATCGATGTATTGCTGGGAAGAAATCAACCTTGATTTAGCGGCTGAAATTCTATTTAATACAACATTCGCCTTGTACAACTTGTCGTCAAGGTTAAATTCCTTTACAATACTTTTGATTAGAGATTTTGAATCATCGGTGTCGTAAATAGTGAAGTTACTAGGATATCCCAGTTTTGCTCCTTCAGCTCTGAGTATCCTTGCAAATACAGAATGGAAAGTGCCCATCCAAAGGTTTCTGGCTTCATTGCCCACTTCAGTTTCAATTCGATTGCGCATTTCCCTGGCCGCTTTATTGGTAAAGGTGAGTGCCAGAATATTAAAACTATCCACACCCTGATCCATTAGATGTGCTATCCTAAATGTCAGGACTCTAGTCTTTCCTGAACCGGCTCCGGCGATGATCATCATCGGGCCCTCTTTTTGTAAAACTGCTGCTTTTTGTGCTTCGTTAAGTACGTCTAAATTCAAACCCATTATCTATCTGCAATCGAGACAAATCTATGGAAATTTTATTGCTAGTTTTGTAAAAAAATAGATTTCTGTTGTACATCGTTGGAGATATTTATGTGAGCGATGAAATCGCTGAAGAATGCTTCATTTGTGACCTTGAAAAATGCAAAGGGGCATGTTGTGTTGAAGGAGAATTAGGTGCTCCATTAAAGAAGGAAGAGCTCAGTATTCTTGAAGGTGAGAAAAATAACATAAGACCTTATTTATCAGAAGAAGGAAAAGCTGAATTGGATCGACAAGGTTTATTTGTACTTGATCCCGATGGGGAATATTCGACACCTACAATAGGTGGTAAAGAATGTGCATATGCCATTTATGAAGAGGACGGAAAATTGGCCTGTGGAATTGAAAAGGCATGGAAAGATGGTAAATCGAATTTTCGAAAACCTGTTTCTTGTCATCTATATCCGATCAGGGAAGTCCAGTATCCCAAATTCCTGGCACTCAATTATCACAAATGGGGCATATGTGCTCCGGCATGTGAATTGGGTAAAAAAATGAATCAACCTCTTTATTTTTTTCTAAAAGAAGCACTCATTAGGAGATTTGGAGAGGCTTGGTTTGAGGATTTAAAAAGTCAGATAAAAGAAAGAGAAAATAAAAAATAAAAGACCGCCCATTTAATGCGGAGATAGTTACATTTTTTTGGTGCTAGACTGTCTCAGGCAGGGTATGCTCCCTTCCATGATTTACCTCTTTCAAATAATCCATCAGAGGAGCAAAATAATTTAGCATTGCTTTGGCATTGATGTCTTCTCCGGTGGTTTGTTTTAATAAATCTCTCCAGTCTCTGGTGGCGCCTGGGGATAAAACTTCATGAAGGAAATTTCCTACTTCCGTATTTCCATAGTAATTCGTAGCTCTTGGATCTTGCTTGAGGATGTTTTCAGCTATGTGATTATGGAACTGGAACAGAAGTACATAAGACAATGCATAATCATAATATTGAGCGGCGTCGTTGTTTATATGCGTTTTTGAGGCTGCATCGCAATAGTCCTCGCCTCTTTCATTTGGAGCTGTAATCCCCTGAAAGGTATTCACATATTCCCACCATCTTTCATTAAATTCGGTTTCCGGAATGCTGTCCACATATAAATCGTGTTCAAAATGAGTCATTGTTCCCGCCGAAAAAGGTATAAATACAATATAATTAAGGGCCTCTTTTAATAGTGTTTTTGTTTCATCCGTTTCTACACCTTCCGGAACCAGATCCAGATTTTCTAAAAAAGGCTTTTGCATAGCTGCCAGACCTAACATACTTCCTATGGCTTCGTGATAAGCGCGATTGGCGCCTTCTCTAAGTAAAATCGGGACGTTCGGATTACTGTATTCCATGTAGTAATAGATATGCCCCAATTCGTGATGCGTGGTTTCATACCATTCAGCGTTGGGTTCTACAGACATCAGTGATCTCACATCATTTTTCAAATCCATATGCCAGGCCGAAGCGTGGTTGTTCTTTTTGTGATTAGCGTCAGCAGCCAGAGGGTAGAGGTCTGATAATTCGTAAAAACTCTGAGGTAGTGAATCAAAACCCATGCTCACATAAAATCTTTCTGATTGTTCTACCAACCATTGTGAACCTTTCTCTTCCAGTATTCCATCCAGATCAATGCCATCCACTTCTACTTCTGCAGACCAATCCTGTCCCCAACGGTTTGGTAGCCAGTGTGCAGGCAACATTACCGGCACATCCCTTCCAAATTTATCTGCAAGCTCATATCGCATATAAGTATGTAATTCCCTGTATAGTGGCCAAACATCACTTATAAGCTGCTTATTCATTTGCATCATTTCTTTAACTGTCATTCCATAATCTGAAACCTGATAAGTGAAATAATCATCATAACCCAGAGCCTGTACTGTCTGATTTCGGAGATTTCTCAATTCTTTCAGACCTATTTTTAACTCTTTGCCAACTTCCTTTGAACATTCCCATGCTTTCAAACGCTTTTCTACAGAATTTTCGGTTTTAAGAATATTATCAATTTCATTGGTGCTCAGGGAACGCCCGTCAATCTGAAAGTCAAAACCAAATAGTTTTTCATTTTGGGCGTTTTCTGCCGCAATTCGTTTTTTAACTAAATCTGAAACAGTTGCTGGGTTATTGGCTGCCATGTACAGTATTGACTCAAATTGTTTGACTTGTAGTGGCTCGAGTTGATCTTGAATTTCCAGGTATTTTCTCGCTTTTTCAATATTCTCTTTTTTACCTGTGAATTCTGCAAGTGCTTCATCGGCAGCATTTACAGCTTTTTGTATTTCAGTATCGCCTTCGATGATCATCGTATTCGCTTTCCACTGTGCTTCACTTGAAGCATAATAAAGATCAACAAACTCGGCAGTATAGGCATCGAGGAAGGCCTGGGCTTCTTCTTTTACATTATTTTGTTCTTCTTTCTGAAATTCACATGAAAAAAGAAATACTGCAATAAAAATTATGACTAGGTTTCTCATTGAGGGATATTTAGTGTTAGCCGATTCGCCGGATGTAGGTGTTTTTACTGTAATCAGGAAAATCAAATGACCATATTTTCTGCAATTATTCCAAAACCGCGTGCCATTTGGTTTTCCCCAATAGATGTAATTTTCACTTTTTGAATTTCATTGATAAGAAGCGGATCAAATTCTGTTTCAAATCTTATATAATTATCAGTGAAACCCGAAATTTTTCCATCTTCAATATCTGCTTCGTAAAGTACTTCGGAAATATAATTTATATGTCTTTCGTAAAAAGCTCTTTTCTTTTTTTGTGAAAGGTTTCGAAGCATTTTTGAACGTCGCTGTCTATCCTTAACTGGTATTACCCCATCCATTTTGATTGCATCCGTATTGTCACGTTCTGAAAATGTAAAGACATGAAGGTAAGATACATCCAGTTCATTCAAAAAATGATAGGTCTTCAAAAACTCTTCTTCGTTTTCTCCAGGGAAACCGGTAATTACATCAACCCCAATTCCGGCATGCGGCATAAGTTCTCTTATTTTGCTCACGCGTTGTCTGTAGAGATCGGTTTTATACCGTCTGCGCATTTTTTCTAAAATCGCATCTGAACCTGACTGCAAAGGGATATGAAAATGAGGCATGAATTTATCCGAATCGGCAACAAACTCAATTATTTCATTACTCAACAAATTGGGTTCGATTGATGAAATCCTGAATCTGTCAATTCCATCAACTTTATCCAGTTCTTGTATTAATTCAATAAATCGTTCTTTTCGTTTTCCATTCTGAATTCCAAAATCACCTATATTGACTCCTGTGAGTACAATTTCTCTGGTTTCTCCTTCCGCTATATTTTCAGCTGCATTTACAATATTTTCAATGCTGTCACTTCTGCTTTTACCTCTTGCCAATGGAATGGTGCAAAAGGCGCATTTATAATTACAGCCATCCTGTACTTTGAGAAATGTTCTGGTTCTGTCATGAATGGAGTAGGAGTGGTTGAATTTTTTAGCCTCTTTTATATCACTAGCAAAAACTTTTGTTGCTTCACTTTTTTCAAATTCTCCCAATAAATCAAAAAGTTGAAATTTTTCAGATGCCCCCAAAACGGCATCTACACCGGGAATGTCAGCAATTTCCTGCGGTTTAAGCTGAGCATAACACCCAATTATTGCAATAAATGGATTGTTGGAATGATTTAAAGCTTCCCGAACAACTTTCCGGCATTTTTTATCCGCATTATCTGTGACTGAACAAGTATTAATAATATAAACATCGGCAGCATTATGAAAAGCAACTTTTTCATAACCTTTTTCTTCAAACATTGAAGAAATGGTAGAGGTTTCTGAGAAATTCAACTTGCAGCCTAATGTGTAAAAAGCAACCTTTTTCATTGGGCCGGCAAAATTAAAAATAAAATACGAATGGGGTAAATTGGCTTATTTGTTCAATTGGAATAATTAAAATTAATAAAATGTTGAAATGTGGATAAAAAAATACCCTAATAGAGAAGAATAATTGTAAAACAATGTATTTTTGGTTTAAAAATTACCCATAGCACAAAAAAAAGATTAAAAAATGTCACAATTTAGGATCACAGCACTACAATTAGCCCAAAACAGACCGGAAAAACTTGTGGAAACTCCATCGGACAGAGCTTCGGAATATTTCGCGATGGAAGTTTTCGATCTGGAAAAAATGAAAATTAAACTGTCTTCGGATGTTTTTGACAAAGTTGAACAGGCCATCAACAAAGGCACAAAAATCGACAAAGATACAGCCGATGTGGTTGCTTCAGCTGCAAGAAACTGGGCGGTAGGAAAAGCCGCTACTCATTATACTCATTGGTTTCAACCCCTGACCGGCGCTACGGCTGAGAAACACGATTCATTTTTTGATTCAGGCGATAAAATTGAAAAATTCAAGGGATCAGCGCTTGTTCAACAAGAACCCGATGCCTCATCTTTTCCGAGTGGAGGCATTAGAAGTACTTTTGAGGCCAGGGGATATACGGCATGGGATCCGAGCTCTCCAATGTTCATTATGAATCACACCCTTTGCATCCCAACCGTATTCGTTTCTTATACCGGAGAAGCCCTGGATTATAAAGCCCCACTGCTGAAAGCCGTTGAAGCCATTGATAAGGCCGCCACAGAAACCTGTAAGATATTTGACCGAAATGTTTCACGTGTTACGGCATCTTTGGGTGTCGAACAGGAATATTTTGTAATTGATAAGGCTTTATATGCCGCACGTCCTGATCTTGTAATGGCCGGAAGAACAGTTTTTGGCCATAATCCCGCCAGAGGCCAGCAATTGGATGATCATTATTTTGGATCCATTCCTCCTCGTATTCACCGGTTTATGCGACATTTTGAAATAGAAGCATTGAAACTGGGAATACCTGTAAGTACCCGTCATAATGAAGTAGCGCCAAGTCAGTTTGAAGTAGCACCCAGATTTGAAGAGATTAACAAAGCTACAGATCACAATCAGCTATTAATGGATGTGATGAACAAAGTTGCTGAAAAGCATGACCTAAAAGTATTATTTCATGAAAAACCATTTGCCGGATTAAATGGAAATGGAAAACACAATAACTGGTCTTTAATTACCAATTCCGGTGTCAATTTATTTCAACCCAGCAGCAGTGCAAGAGAAAACCTGCAATTCTTGGTATTCTTTGTCTGTACGCTAAAAGCTGTAGACCAATACGCCGACCTCTTAAGAGCGAGTATCGCATCGGCGGGAAATGATTTCAGGCTTGGGGCTAACGAAGCACCTCCGGCAATAATTTCTGCCTTTATTGGAGAGCAGCTTACAGCCGTATTGGATGAGCTTGAGGACAATGGCAATGTAAAAATTGAAAAAGGAGACAATCTTTACATGAAATTGGGAATTGATAAAATTCCTGAAATTATTTTGGATAATACAGATAGGAACAGAACATCGCCTTTTGCATTTACCGGAAACAAATTTGAATTCAGAGCCGTTGGATCCGATGCCAATGTAGCACAGCCCATGACAGCTCTTAACCTCGTCGTTGCCGAACAGCTAAGTCAGTTTAACGAAGATTACAAAAAAGCAACTGAAAAAGGCAAGGAAAAAAGATTAGCTATAGTAGAAATACTCAGGAAATATATAAAAGACTCTAAGAAACGCCGATTTGAAGGTGATGGATATTCTGAAGAATGGGTAAAAGAAGCGGCTAAAAGAGGTCTTGAAAATATAAAAGACACCCCTAGAGCTTTGGATGCTTATGTGTCTGAAAAGATCGTCAAGCTTTATAAAAAGCACGGTGTCTGTCATGAAAAAGAGTTGGAAGCAAGGCATGAAATCATGCTTGAAAACTATATCATGAAGGTTCAGATTGAAAGCCGTGTAATGGCTGACCTCGCTATGAACCATGTCATACCTACAGCCGTAAATTATCAGAACATCTTAATTCAAAATGCCAATGGCTTAAAAGGTTTGGGGATAGATAATAAGGATGCCTTGGAAACAATTAAGGAAATTTCAGGATATATCAATAGCATCCAGACTTACTGTAAGGAAATGACAGAAGCAAGGAAAAAACTGAATAAACTTGTAGATTCAAGAAAGAGAGCCATAGGCTATTGTGATGAAGTAAAAGGCAAATACTTTGAAAAGATTAGATATGCAGTTGATAAACTTGAATTGCTAGTAAACGATGAAGATTGGCCCCTGGTTAAGTATCGTGAAATGTTATTCATTCGATAAAATGCTAGCCCTGAGAAATCAGGGCTTTTTTTTACCCATGAGAATCTAAACTTCACTATCGAAATATTAAAGTACACCATAGGGATTCTCAAAAAAAACCATAATTAAGTGGAATTTTGAAAGCTTGATTTAATCATAATTCCATGACGCAGTCCTATTCTCTAAATGCGTTTTCTGCTCCAAATATTCGTATTTTCAGGCCGGAGATGAACAATACTTATTATCCACAGACACATCCAATTTTGAGAATCCTGAAGATTCCGTCAATTTTCACGATTGGTATAATAATTAAAATTACCATTGACGTCATTTTAAACCTGAAGTTTAGAAACTACCCACTTTTTGAAAACGGTTTGGTGTACCTGGGAGCAGGATTTATTGCCTGGTTGATTTATCAAAGTCTTAAAACCATAAATGACCAATTGAATTATTCATTTCCCTGGGACAGAAACCCTGTTCGTCGGTTTTTTATCCAGGCTCTTGTGGATGTCACACTATCAATAGTATTAATTGCACTTTTTCGGGTGATGATTGCATATTTTAATTGGGAAAACACTTATGTCAATGTTATAGAAGAATTTGTAAATCTGATTGTAGTGGGTGTATTTACCTTGCTTTTTGTAGTAGGAGATTTAAGTTATTTTTTAGTTAATCGCTGGAGGGTTTCCCTTGCTGAGTTAGAGTCATTTAAGAAAGAGAACCTGGCTTTTGAGTTTGGTATGTTAAAGACTCAGATTAATCCGCATTTTTTATTTAATAGTTTAAATACACTTTCCGGACTTGTTCATACCAATGCCGACATGGCTAGCGAATTTATCAGGCAGCTATCCAGGCTTTACAGAAACTTACTTAAGGAAAAAGAAAATATTCATTCTCTTGAAAAAGAATTGGAATTGCTTAATTCCTATACTTATCTGGTAGGACTTCGGTTTTCAAATAACCTTCATATTAGTATCAACATCGTAGAGAAATACAAATCCTTAAACATAGCCCCACTGAGTTTGCAGATGCTTATTGAAAATGCCATTAAACACAATGTAATATCGGCTAAAAAACCACTCTATATTGAAATTAAAAGTATAGACGACAATAAAATTGAAGTTATGAATAATCTCCAGCCAAAACTGGAAAAAGAAGAGTCGACTGAAATAGGATTAAAAAATATTCAAAAACGTTATGAGTTTTTAACCGATAGGAAAGTTGAAATCCAAAGCGCTGAGGATAAATTTAAAGTTATAATTCCCTTAATATGAAAGTCTTAATCGTTGAAGATGAACCGGTAGCACAAATTGAACTGGAACGTCTTTTAAAAAATATTGAACCTGACATTGAGATCATCGATAAAATTGATTCTGTGGAAGACGGTATTGAGTGGTTCTCATCAAATACCTCACCGGATCTTGTGTTTCTCGATATACAATTATCTGATGGACTTTCTTTTGAAATTTTCAGGAAGGTAAAAATAACATCACCGGTGATTTTCACTACAGCCTTTAATGAGTATGCCCTTGAGGCTTTCAAGTTGAACAGTATAGATTACCTTTTAAAACCAATAGAGCCTAAAGACCTTCAGGCAGCGCTTGAGAAATACAAGGGAATAAAAGCGCAGTTTTCATCCAATGAACTTGATGAAAGCATTAAAAAAGTAAGGGAAATGCTCAATTATTCGGGCAAGGAGTTTAAAAAACGCTTTGTTTCTAAAGTAGGTGATCAATACATAAAAATTGACTCAAGTGATGTCGCCTATTTCAAAGCTGATAATAACATTGTTTACCTCATCGATAAACATGGGAAAAAGCACATCATTGAATACACTTTAGAGGAATTAACAGAAATGCTTGATCCAAAAGAGTTTTTTAGATTAAACAGGACCTATGTTTCAAATATTGAGAGCATCGCCAAGGTCCATAAATATTTCAACAGCCGTTTAAAAGTTGATTTAAATCCGGATTCAGGGGATAAAGTGCTGGTAAGTCGAGTGAAAGTAAGTGATTTTCTAAAGTGGATGGACAATTAATGAATTTTTCATTTAATACCATATTGTTATTGTTTTCAGTATTATTTTCTCTATTCTCATGTAGAGAAGTGACGATTCGTGTTACCGAAATACCTCCTAATACACCACCTGGCTCAAGACTTTATGTAATGGGCAATTTCAATTATTGGGATCCCGGAGATCCCAGCTATCAATTAAAAATGGATGAAGACAGCAATTATTATATAAGTATTCCCAGAGGATTTGGAACCATAGAATACAAAATCAGTAGGGGAGAGTTATCATCCATTGAAACGGATATTTGTGGCTACCACATGAACAATAGGGTAATTAAGGAAAACGAGAAATCTGTTAATGCCGAAATCAAAAGTTGGAAGGACGTTGAGCCTCTAATGTGCGGGCATATCACCTTCAAATTAGAAGTTCCGGAAAATACCCCACAAGATGAGCCATTGACTCTGGCGGGGAATTACAATTTGTGGAACCCGGGGGATAGTTCGAGCTATTTTAAAAAAGACAGCGGAACCGGTGAGTATATACTTACGATTCCCAAACCCAAAAACACAAAACTGTTAAGTGTAAAGGTTACCAGAGGAGATTTGAGCAAATCCGAAGCAGATGTTTATGGAAATGAAGCTCCCATTCGAAATATCGCATATTCTCCCGGCGATACAATAAAATTGAAAGTTGATAGCTGGGAAGACATGGTCAAGCCAGTGAATAACAACGTTACCATTGTTATAAATTCAGTTCCGGAAAACACACCTCCTTATGCAGACATATATATTGCCGGTGATTTTAATGGTTGGTATCCCAGAGATAAGAACTTCCTCATGAAAAATTTCAAAGGCAAATACTTCTTTAGTTTACCGAGAAAGGGAGATAAAATTGAATTTAAATTTACTCGGGGTTCCTGGAAAACTGAAGAAGTAGATAAAAACGGGGGCACCAAAAACAATTACGTCCATGAATTTTCTGACATCGATACTATTCGATTTAATGTTGTTGGCTGGAAGGACCTTTATAACACTAAGCGTTCAAAATACATCACTTTTGAAGTGGTAAAATTTCCTGTAAATACTCCAATCGGTGATGATATATACATCACAGGAAGTTTCAATAATTGGAATCCTGGTGAATTTCAATACCGTTTAAAACCCAATTCAAATGGAAATTTATCTGTAAGTATTCCAAGAAAATCAAGAACGGTAGAGTACAAATTTACCAGGGGGAAATGGGAGACAGAAGAAGTGGATTTATACGGAAGAAAAATAAAGAATCGATTTTTTAAATTCGACGGAGAAGAACTTGTTGAAGTGCGGATTGAGAATTGGCTTGACCTGTATCGAAAAAATTACAAAGCAATAAGAGTGGTTATTGATAAATATCCGGAAAATACTCCTGCGGGTGCCGACATTTATTTTGCTTCAAATCTTAATGACTGGGATCCCCGTGCTTCCAGATTTAGATTAAAAATGAGTCCTGATGGAAAGTACTATATTGATTTGCCTGTTTATAAGGGGACGGCATATTTTAAATTTACGCGCGGCAACTGGCAAACAGTAGAGGCCAATTCAAAAGGTGATGATATTGAGAACAGAGCCCTTGATTTTTCCGGTCGTGCCGAACAGCATTTTAAAATAGAATCCTGGCTCGATCTGCCGGTTCAATAAAGCGTCATTAAAATTTTCAATATTTAAAATTGTAATATCTTTATTTTCAATAATACTTGAATATGGAGAAATACGATCTCATCGTAATTGGAGGAGGGCCTTCGGGTTTTGCAGCCGCAATGCGAGGTGTAGACTTTAACAAAAAAGTCCTTTTAATTGAGAAAGACAGGATAGGAGGTGCCGGAATATACAATGGTGCTCTTACTTCAAAAACATTTTGGGAGCTCTCAAGGCAGGCTTTGGCCTATCATGAAAATCTTAAAACCTTTAATGTAACAGCTCCGGATGTTCCATTCAAAAGAATAAAAGCCAGCGTGGATCGTGCTGCTAAAGAGCGAAATAATATTCTTGAAGAACAAATAGCCTGGCTCAGAAATTTAAACAATTCAGCTTTTACCAGTATTAAAGGAACTGCAAGTCTGCAGACAAAAAATGAGGTATCCATTTTAACCGAAAATGAAGAATTTGTTGTTTGGGGTGAAAACATTGTATTGGCTACAGGTTCAAGGCCTCGTTATATAAAGGACATACCAATAGATGAAAAAATTATTGTAACAAGTGATGGTATTAATTCATTCGAAAACTACCCGAAAAGCCTATTAATTGTAGGGGCCGGAGTGATAGGTTGCGAATTCGCAACAATCTTTAGCAATTTTGGCGAAACCGAAGTTCACATCATAGCAAGAGATAAAAGAATTCTACCTTTTGAAGACTCGGATATTACAAGCATTATAGAAGAAAATCTTGAGAAAAAAGGAGTTATTATTCACAGAAATACCGATCTCAACTCCATGAAAATAGTGGATGGGGAGGTAGAATACGAAACCATTTCTCGCATCAACGGTAAGATCAACAAATTCAGAGTGGAGAAAGCTCTTATTTCGATTGGAAGAGTTCCGAATATTGAGGGATTGGGCTTGGGGCGTGTAGGAATCAAAATGAGTGATCGGGGACACATCATTGATGGAGACACGCAAACAAGTATAAAAAATATCTATGCCGTCGGTGATTTAACCGCGGACATTGCGCTTGTAAATGTTGGAGAGTTGGAAGGCCGATATGCAGTTGAAAAAATATACGGGAAGCCCAAAAAGAGCATGATGTATGATAATATTTCTACAATAATGTTTTTAAATCCTGAAACTGCAGGGGTGGGAATGAATGAACAAATGGCTCAAAAACAGGGGATAAATTATAAGGTAGTGAGTTTGGGTTTTGAATGCATTGCGAGGGCCATAGCAATGAGAAACACCCAGGGATTTTTTAAAATCCTGGTAACTGATGATGATGAGATGAAAATATTGGGCATGCGCGCACTTGGAGAACATGCATCTAGTGCTATTCAAGCTGTTGCTTTGCTTATTGCTACAGGAAAAGGCATAGAAGAACTGGCCGAACTAATTCACCCGCATCCATCAATTATTGAAGGTATTCAGGAATGTGTCAGAATGTTTTTAGGAAATAGCATTATCAAACCGGGAGTCATGCATCATAAAATCTCTTGTAAAAGATACTGTGAGGGTCATTATTCCGATTGGAAAGTCCTGGCTTAATATTCGGCGATTGAATTAAATAAAAACCCACATATCGCTTTGGGATAGAAATAGGTACTTTTCTGTGGCATTGTAAATCCAGAATGACAAACATCAAGAATTTCATGCATTTTAATATCGTTGGTGATTAATGCTATTTGCGCTTCCCCTTTCTGAACTTTTGACAAACAGGTTGAAAAATTTCGTTCAAACTCCAAATGCGTATCCGTGCGCTGGTCCTTTCCCTTAATTTCCAGTACTTTTTCAATAAAGAAATAGTGTAATACGGTCAAATCCAGATTCTTAATTACATCAGGAAATTTCCAGCTAATGGTTTTTTCCAATCCTTCTTTGAGTCTGATTTTATAGGTCGCATTATTGAAAATCAGACCAAAGGCAAACTTCTTACCTGCAATAATCTGGTTCACATCATAAGGATCTTCCAGTTCTCTAATGGTAAAATAGTTTTCAAGTTTTCTAAGAATGTCATTTTCATCAATAGTCGGAAGGTTTTTAACTAATCTGTGGGTAGGTAATATTCTTAAATGATCAGAACTGGAATTAGTTAAATATATCAAGTGATAATTGTATGGTTCATTTCCTTTTGAATCAGGATATTGATTCTCCATTTTTTTCCGATAGACAAGTGAACTTTCATAGCGATGGTGGCCATCGGCGAGTATAATTTGTCTTCCTTTTATGGTTTTTTGAAAATGTTCAATTATTTCCTGATCGTGAATAACGCTTAAAACATCTCTTACTCCCTGATAATCTTCTGTTTCATAAAGAGGGGCTTTCATACTTTCATCCATAAATTTTTCAAGGATAAAATCATCATCTTTATAAAGACCGTGTGTTGGGCTAACATTGAGCTGTGTTTTTTCAAGGAGTTGAATCCGGTCGTTGACAGCTTCCGGAATGGTATTTTCATGTCGCAGAATTCTATTTTCATGCCAATAATGTGCTTTGATATTGCAAACAAAGCCCTTGCGGCAAAATTCCTCTTCACTCCCCGGGAAAGAAAAATATTGATAATATACATAAATAGCAGGAATAGGGTCCTTTAATAAAATGCCCTTTTCTTTCCATTCCTTAAAGGTATCATAGGCAGTTTGAAAAGGATCATCTCCCTTGGGTACTGAAAGATGAATGCTGTTTAAAGGATTCTGATATAGTTTTTCCCTTTGTTTTTGTGAAACAACATCAAAAAGCGGGGAAGTGAGTTCATCGATTTTTTCAGATAACTCCTTATTGTATCTCCAAGCCTTGATAGGCTGTATTTCAGGCATTTAAATTTAGTTTAATCTGTTTTTCCAGGTTTTTCCCTGCGCAGTACCGGCGATTTTACCTACGCCTGTTTTTTGCGGTCTTTTTTCGTCAAATATGGTTTGTGTTAATGCAGCTGCAATTTTATGACATTTAGAATTGTTGGAATACACTTTTTGCTCATTGGGTTTAAAATATTTATTCACAAAATTAGTATCAAAATGTCCGGATAAAAAGGCTTCGTGGTCCATGACGAATTTTCCAAAAGAAAGAGTGGTACTCAAGCCGGTGATTTTATATTCATCAATTGCCCTTCGCATTTTATCAATGGCTTCAGCGCGATCGTGGCCATAACTCACTAATTTCGCAATCATTGGATCATAAAATATTGGAATGGCCTGACCTTCTCTAAATCCATCGTCCAGACGAACCCCATTCCCCTGAGGGCGAATATAGGTTTCCAATGTTCCGGTATCAGGTAAAAAATTATTTTCCGGGTCTTCAGCATATACTCTTACTTCAACAGAATGGCCGTACATTTTTACCTCATCCTGTGAAAAACTCAATTTTTCTCCTTCTGCAATTTTGATCTGTTCCTTTACGAGATCAAGCCTGGTGATCATTTCTGTAACCGGATGTTCAACCTGGAGTCTTGTGTTCATTTCAAGGAAATAAAAATTCAAATCTGCATCCATTACAAATTCTACAGTTCCAGCATTATAATAATTGCAGGCCTTGGCCACATTTTTAGCCGCTTCACCCATTTTAGCACGTATTTCAGGTGTCAGTACTGCTGATGGTGCTTCTTCTACCACTTTTTGATGTCTTCTTTGTATTGAGCACTCCCTCTCAAATAAATGCACCACGTTTCCGTGTTTATCTCCCATTATTTGAAATTCTATATGACGAGGCTTGCTAACATATTTTTCGATAAAAACGGAACCGTCGCCAAATGCAGATTTGGCTTCGCTAATAGCTCTTTGCATCTGTTCATCCAGATCGGCTTCTTTTTCGACAATTCTCATTCCTTTTCCACCTCCGCCGGCACTTGCTTTAATCAAAATTGGAAAGCCAATATCTTTAGCGATCTTTTTTGCCTCATTTACATCAGAAATCGCCCCCTTTGAACCTGGGATGAGTGGGATATCATATTTAGCGACAGCTTCTTTTGCTGCTAATTTACTTCCCATTATTTCAATGGAATGGGCAGAAGGGCCTATGAATATCATTCCCGCATCTTCAATAGCGATTGCAAATTTTGCATTCTCAGAAAGAAAGCCATAACCGGGATGAATGGCATCAACATTTCGGCTTTTAGCGGCATTAATAATTTTATCTATATTGAGATATGACTCGCTTGAAGGAGAGGCCCCGATGTGAACTGCCTCGTCGGCGTGAAAAACATGTAGAGATTCCCGGTCGACATCGCTGTAAACGGCAACGGTTTTTATTCCCATCTCTTTCGCTGTTCTAATCACTCTGAGCGCGATTTCACCCCTGTTTGCAATTAATATCTTTTTAATCTTTGTCATATAAAGTGAAAAATAAATAAGATTTACTATTTCTGAAGCTTAAAATTAAATATATTTCAGAATGCGCTAATTTGAGAATCTTAGTTTTCATCTTAGCTTTGCAGCCTAGAGAAGACGAAATTAAATTTTTTATCGTGGATTTATTTGAAAAATTACAACAAGACAGAGGGCCCCTTGGAAAGTACTCCAATTTTGCTCATGGTTATTTTGCATTCCCTAAACTAGAAGGAGAAATAGCTCCTCGAATGGTATTTAGAGGAAAAGAAGTATTGACATGGAGTTTGAATAATTATTTGGGCCTTGCCAATCACCCTGAAATTAGAAAAGCAGACTCTCAAGCAAGTGAGGACTGGGGTTTGGCTTATCCGATGGGTGCAAGAATGATGTCGGGTAATTCTACAATTCACGAACAGTTGGAATCTGAATTGGCAAGTTTTGTCGGCAAAGAAGATTCAATTCTATTGAATTACGGTTATCAGGGAATCATGTCTATAATTGACGCATTACTTGACAGACGCGATGTGGTGGTTTATGACAGTGAAGCACATGCCTGTATTATCGATGGATTGAGAATGCATCCGGGCAAACGATTTGTATATGCACATAATGATATTGAAGCTTGCGAAAAGCAATTGAAAAGAGCAGAGCGAATAGCCTCAGAATCAGGTGGTGGTATATTGGTCATCACCGAAGGTGTTTTTGGGATGTCCGGAAATCAGGGAAAACTTAAAGAGATAGTTGATTTAAAGAAAAAATACGATTTCCGCTTATTGGTGGATGATGCTCACGGATTTGGAACGCTTGGAAAAACCGGTGCCGGTGCAGGTGAACATCAGGGCTGTCAGGATGGAATTGACATCTATTTTTCAACTTTTGCAAAATCCATGGCAAGCATAGGTGCATTTGCTGCCAGCAATGAAAATGTTATTGATTATTTAAGATACAATACCAGATCACAGATTTTCGCAAAATCCTTGCCAATGCCTATCGTGATTGGAAATTTGAAAAGACTTGAATTGCTTAAATCAAAACCCGAACTAAAGGAAAACCTTTGGAAGGTTGTAAATGCACTACAAACAGGACTAAAAGAAAGAGGATTTAATATTGGCCAAACGAATTCTCCGGTAACTCCTGTCATATTAAGTGGAGGCCCTCAGGAAGCCGCTCAACTGACAATGGATTTAAGGGAGAACTTCAATATCTTTTGTTCTATAGTAATATATCCGGTGGTACCAAAGGATGTGATCATGTTGAGATTGATACCAACCGCTGTTCATTCCATTTCAGATGTTGATGAAACAATTGCTGCCTTTGAGAAAATAGCGGTTAAATTGAAAGAAGGAGACTACAAAGAGGTCAATCATCAACTAGAAAAGAGCTAAATATTGATAAAAATTAATATTTTGCTGTGTTTTGTTTGAACGCTATCATTAAATTTCTATTTTTAGCGAGGATTAAGTTTATCACGATAATTAAAATAAAGTAAAATGAAAAGATTTGATCAAATAAGAGATTTAGTTATGTCACTTGAGGCTGACTTCCAAAAGTTCTATGATAAAGAAAACCAGGCCGCAGGTACCCGAGTAAGAAAGGGTATGCAAGAACTTAAGAACCTAGCGCAGGAAATCAGAAAGGAAGTACAGGATATCAAAAACAGTAAGTAAATTATCTTTCGTTTGGATATAAAATAGAGGAGTCAAGAAATTGGCTCCTTTATTTTTTTAATACCATTTTTATTTCTTTCTGTAAGTTTTCTGAAGCTTCAAATAATGGTGGCCTGCAATAGCCTTCACAAATACCCATTGATTTAAGGACTTGCTTGATTCCCACCGGATTTGATTCTTTATAGAGTAAAGGATTGATCCTGTTTAAAATTCTGTAATTAGGCCGTTCCGACTTAAAATCTCCCTCCAGGGCTTTTCTTACCAAATCTCCGAATTCCATCGGGAATGCATTAGATATAACAGATATTACCCCAGCAGCTCCAAGACTGATCATAGGCACTGTAAGCATATCATCACCGGATATTAATAAAAAGGAATCTTCTTTGTTCAATGCGATCTCTGTAATCTGATCCATATTTCCTGAGGCCTCTTTAATTCCGATTATATTATTGTGCTTTGATAATTCAAGCGTTGTGCCGGCGTTTAAATTGCCGCCTGTTCTCCCGGGAACATTGTACAATATTACTGGAACCGGAGATACATCAGCTATCATGGTATAATGGCGTATTAGCGCAGATTGAGATGGCTTATTGTAATAAGGGCTTACGGATAAAATGGCTTCAACACCGGACAGGTCAGTTGAATTAATTTGACTTATCACTTCATTGGTATTGTTCCCACCAATTCCATAAACTATTGGAAGCTTGTCGTCATTATTATCTTTTACAAATTTTAATATCTCTTGCTTTTCTTTAAGACTCAAAGTCGGCGACTCACCTGTTGTGCCCTGAACTACAAGATATTCAACACCCTTACTTACAAAATCCAGTAATCCTTGTAAGGCGGAGTAATCGATACTCAAATTTTTATCGAAAGGAGTAACAAGTGCTACACCGGTACCTTTTAAGACCATTTATTTTAATTTTTTAGAGTATTCAAAAATATGAACAGCCAGTTCAGATAAATTTTTATCGTTTCCTTTTTGTACCATCAGATCGACATGTTCCGGCTTATGCACTCCCGCGTTTCCTATTCTCAAAAGAGCCGGTGATTTTTTTAACATATATTCCAAAACAATATCCATTTCATCCGATATGCTAATTAGATAATCATATTTTGTTTCAATTAGTTTTTTAAAGTGACTGTTTTCAATTTCGCCATTCCATTTGAGTTCTTTTTTGCTAAAACTAAAGAAAGGGAAATTGTATTTTGAATTAACAATATTGATCTGATAACAAAGCACCTCGACCATTTTGCCTTCATTGATATAATTTCTTACCATCTTCTCAATCCCTTCATTGTATTTGGGATTGTCGTTTTTGATAATTATTCCAATTTTTTTTGCCTGGGAATAGGCTTTACTTTCTCTTTTAAGATAGGAGAAATGCTTGTTCCATTTTAATTTCCATTTTAAAAATCTTTCTCCGATCATTTCTCTTCTATCATTTTAAGATATTCTTCTTCATTTATAATTTTTATACCCAGATCTTCGGCTTTCTTGAGCTTGGCCGGCCCCATATTCTCACCTGCCAATATAAAATCGGTTTGCGAAGAAATGCTGCTGACTAATTTTCCACCATTAATTTTTACCGATTTTTTAATTCCGTCTCTTGAAAAATTTTCAAAAACGCCTGAAACTACAATTTTTGCGCCATTCAATGCATTACTACCTGTATTATCCTCTTTAATTTCAAAATTTAAACCTGCATTTTTTAATCGCTTTACGAGGTCCAAATGCATTTTATCATTGAAATAGGCCCTAAGCGATTCTGCAATCCTTGTTCCAATATCCTGTACTTCAATTAATTCTTCGGTGCTGGCATTTGATAACTTTTCTATATTTTGAAAATGATTGGATAGATTTTCAGCTACCGTTTGACCTACAAATCGAATTCCCAAACCGAAAAGTACACGTTCGAACGGTTGTTTTTTTGATGCCTCAATACCATTGATAAGGTTTCGAGCTGATTTTTCCAAAAGCCTTCTTTTAATGACTTCACCTTTTTTTTCTGAATATGCTTCAAATTCAAGATTTTCTAAGTCTTCATATTTAAGATAATACAAATCAGCAATGTCCTTTATTAATTCCTTATCGAGCAATCCTGTTATTGTTTCCGAACCCAAGGAATCAATATCCATGGCATTCTTTGATACAAAATGTTCGATTCTGCCTCTTTTTTGAGGAGGACAATAGATATCGTTCGGACAATAATGCTGGGCCTCACCTTCGTTTCTTACAAGCGCTGTACCGCATTCCGGGCATTTGCTGATGTAATTTATTTTTTTAGCTGTTTTTGATCGTTTGCTCTTATCAACACCCGTGATTTTTGGGATTATTTCGCCGCCTTTTTCAACATGAACAAAGTCGCCTTCATGAAGATCAAGTCTTTTAATTTCGTTGGCATTGTGCAATGAGGCTCTTTTTACCGTTGTGCCTGCCAGCAAAACAGGATATAAATTTGCCACAGGCGTAATGGCTCCGGTTCTTCCCACCTGATAGGTCACTTTTAATAATTCTGTAATCGAAGATTCTGCTTTGTATTTATAAGCTATGGCCCACCTTGGGCTTTTTGCGGTTGTTCCGAGTTTATTTTGAAGCTTGATTGAGTTTACTTTTATTACAATCCCATCGGTCTCAACCGGCAATTCAAAACGCTTGTGTTCCCATTCGTTTATATAGTTACGTATGGCTTCAATGCCATTGCATAGTCTATAGCTGTCAGAAACATTAAAACCCCATTTTTCGAGATTTTTAATGCCATCTTCATGTTTTTCTATATTTAGATCTTCTCCTAGTAAATAGTATAAATAGCATTGCAGGTTTCTTGAAGCTACAATTGTTGAATCCTGCATTTTTAATGTACCCGATGCCGTATTTCTTGGATTGGCATATAAATCTTCACCCTGATCCTCACGTGATTTATTCAATTTTTCAAATTCCGACTTGGTAAAAAACACTTCTCCACGAACTTCAAATTTTTTGGGAAAATCGCTAATTTGAATCTTTAAAGGTAAAGATTTGATGGTTTTGACATTGGCCGTGATTTCGTCACCCTGAACGCCATCCCCGCGCGTAATGGCACGTGTTAATATTCCATTCTCGTATATAACACTAATCGCAACTCCGTCAAATTTTAATTCACAGAAATAATCGACCTGTTCGAGGCCCAGGTCCTTTTTTACTCTTTTATCAAATTCTTCAAGCTCTTCAAATGTATAAGTATTGGCAAGTGAGAGCATCGGGTATTCATGTTTAACAACCGCAAATTTTTTGGTTATATCACCGCCGACACGGCTGGTAGGAGAATGCGGAAGTTTGTATTGAGGAAATTCTATTTCAAGATTGTTGAGCTCATTAAGCAATTGATCAAATTCATAATCAGATATTTCTGATTTATCGTAGATGTAATATTGCTCGTTGTAGTAATTGACTTTATCGCTTAATTCTTCTATCCGGCGTTTGGCGTGTTCAGGATTCATTGACTTGAATTAAAGTACGAATATCAAGCTTAAAGCTGATTAATAAAAGTACTTTTCGTTGCTGAAAAAAAGAAAAGCACCGCTTTCGACGGTGCTTAAAAAAATAAATTGCAATAAATCCTTAGCTGATAATTACATTTCGAATTTCAACAACTTTGTTAGTGATCATTTCCAATTGTTCCTTATTCAAAACAGGCTCAACCATCATACCGGCATCTGCATTCACATCCTCACTTTCGGGGACCTGAGCTTTGTTTTCTTTTATTCCTGAATAAACATCATTTAATTCAGCGAGTCTTGATTCCATTTGATCTATGGCTTCATTATCTTCAAAATTGCTCATGATATCAAGAAGCAATGCCAATGTCTCTTCTTGCTCATCTATTTCTGTGATGATTGGGTTAAGAATTTGAAACCTGAATTCATCAGGAAGGTCATTGGGATAATTTTTAACAATCGATGTAGAAATATGCAATCCTTCGATAAAACTACCCGCCAGAATCAAGGCAGTCATATCTAATTTGTCATTTTCAATAAGAATATCGTCGGTTAGATAAATATTTTCAGTAACGACTTTAATAAGGGAATCTTTGTTTGGAAGGCTTTGCTCAAATTTTGCAATTTTTTCCTGTCCAAATGCTCCGGAAACACCCAGTTGATCGGATACTACTTTAACTGCGTTTACATACTGAATAATATCTTCCTGCACATAATAAGCACATGAATAACCCAAGTCAGCTACATAAATTCCGAGATTCAATGCTTTTTTCTGATTGGTGGTCATGTATTTATCCACATCCTCATATGGGTTTAATATTTCTCTATTATAAGCCGCTCCGGTACTGTTTATAAACTGTGAAATCTCCAATGGAGATGGCAACTTTTTAATTGCCGCTTTAAATTCTTCTTTGAATTCGGGATCTACCTGATCCACAACTACATCTTCAAGGTCCTTTTCTTTTTCTTGGCTCGAATCTCCCGATCCACATGAAATCATGTAAAAAGACAATAAAACGGAAAATGAGACACGGATTAATTTTTTCATACCAGAACGATTTATGGAGCTAAAAATAAGAAAATTTTGACTTTGACAAATATACCTTTATATACTTGAATCAATCAATTATTAAACAACATTTTCTTTCGAAACCTTACTTCATCTTCATTTAACTCAGGAATTTGACTGATTTCGAGTGTATTTTTTGTGGCTTCAGGGGTCATTAAAGATATTTTTTTAAGGATATCATCGCGAATTACTACAAAATCCAAACTATAATTGTCTGGATAATACTCGGCGAAAAAGGCCAATTTACGCATATCAAAGGCAAAACTGTCGATTGCGATTATTTCATCGTCAACATTTAGCCCAGCTTTATGAGCCGGTGTTCCCGAAATAATCCTATTAATTTTATAATGCTCGTCTTCATTTTTAACCCTGAATCCCCATTCTGAATTTGAGGATGTTTCAAATTTAACCTCATAACCAAATGGTCGCATAATACTGTCTAAAGGTGGTATTTGAGTGTCATAAATGTATTTTTTGAAGAACCCCGAATAATCCTTGTCGCATAAATCATTAATCTCTTTAATGAATTCTTTCATAGTAAAGCCTCTGGAATTGGATATATGGTATTTTTCATATAGTCTTTTCATCAATTCATCAAGACTATATTCTGCATTGCTTTCCCGAACAATTAACATTTCCAGCATCGCTGCCATTAAAAATCCACGGCCATAATAGGAGACTGTGGCGTTATAATCATTTTCATCATCTCTGTAAAATTTTATCCATGCATCCAGACTCGATTCCGCAATACTCTGAATTTTTGCTCCCGGTCTTAGATATTCTCTTTCCCATGAATTTGCAATTCGTCTGAAGAATGAATTTTCTTCACTTTCTCCAATTCTGATAAGGGTTTTTGTACCGTAATATGAAGTGAAGCCCTCCATTACCCATAAAAGATCGGTATAGTTTTCTTTTTCATAGTCAAATGGCCCCAACTCCAATGGCCGCAGGCGTTTAACATTCCATAAATGGAAATACTCATGCGCCACTAAACCTAAAAATTGTCTGTAAGAGGATTCTTTGGCCAGATTGAATCTGTCAATAATTAAAGTAGTGCTGTTTTTGTGTTCCAGGCCGCCTCCATCGTATTTTCGGGCAATAACAATAAATAGATATTCCTTATTGGGATTATCATTAAATATTTCAGTCTGCGCCTCTACAATTTTGCTTATGTCCTCTTTTAGTATTTCCGGATCGTAAAAAGTGGTAGAATTTATTGCCATCCGGTGTTTTACCCCTTTGGCCTCAAAAGCAAATTCATTGTGTTTTCCCAATAAAACGGGACAATCAAACAACTGGTCGTAATTGATTGACTTATAAATGTTTTCCTTTTCATCAATAAGAGGCAGAGTTGTTGAAATATTCCATGATTTCGGCAGGATAAATTGAACGTCCGCATTTTTATCCAAAACATTATCAGGATAAATGTACAAAGCTGTGCCATTAATCAATCCTAAATCCCCATTGAGAAAAGTAGTGCGAACGCTTAGTTCATGGGCATAGACCGAATAGTTAAAAACAATGATTTTTTGTCCATCGTTATGTACGACCCATGTGTTTTTGTCTTTTTTGTAGGAATGAAGTTTTTCGCCTTTTCTATTGCTGGCAGAATAACTATTTACATGTTTGGCGAATTCTCTTATCAAATAAGATCCGGGTGTCCATGTGGCCATTTTTAAAACCACAGTATCAGGAGCATTTTTGTAGTCTAACTCAAGGCTGACCCGGTAAGTGTTTTTATGAGGCTCTCTTAAATCTACCGTATAGCTAATTTTCTGAGCCTTTAAATCAAAAAGGCAAAGACAATATACAATTAGGAGTAAATGAAATTTACCCATTTAGAATTAATTATTTAGGAATAAAGAAAAGACCTGATTTAGATCTTTTCCTTGATTTTTACACCGACGGCTTCAAATGCCAGTTTGATTTCGGGTTCGGTAATGGCATCGATTTCATCTTGAGTCTTTCCGGCATCTTCAGCATAATGCTTTAATATATCAACTTCAACCGTATCTAATTTTGCTACACCTTCCATAACTACTGAATTTCCTGCTGAATTAAGAGGAACAAAAAAACCGTAATCCTTGAAAGTGACCCTTATCGGATCTTCCATACCTTCAACTTTTACTTTCATCCAGCACCCTTTTTTTTGACAGGCTTCCTCAATTGTACCTTCTAATTTAGCTGTAGCCATCCCGCTTTCATCGACCATCACCATCATTTCTTCAGCAGTCATAACATTTTCCGTATCTATGGTATCTCCATATGAAGCCCATCCATCATTAGCTGATATTTCCGAAGACTCAACCTCTGCCGTTTCTGATTCGTTTGTCTTTGTATCGCAAGCCAAAACTGCTATTGCCAATAAAGCGATTAAAGTATATTTCATGGTTTTAAATTTTTGTGCAAATATAATTAATTCCGATTGACAGCGCGTAGAATTCTGTCATTCATTGCAATGCCAATCCCTTGATTTGGAAAAGTTTCTGTGAGAATGATTTCATAGCGACTTTGATCCATTTCTCGCATAGCAGAGTAGAGTTTTTGTGCCGCAATCTCAATTTTTCCTTCTGGGCTGAGTACAATTTGATTTTCAAAAGGAAAATCTTCCGAGAAGGAATTGAATCGGATCAATCCAATTTGAGAATTATCCCTTGAGGAATTAAAGTTCTTTTGAAAGCGAAAGTCTTTTTTTGGAGCATAATGTTTGTCGAGCATTCCCGGTGCATTGGGTTTTGATGATGATGTCCTAATCTCCAAATTTGAGTCAAATTCCTTTAATTCTTCTATGGCAACTCCACCGGCACGCAATACAATAAGATGATTCCCTTTTACTTCCACAATGGTAGACTCAAGTCCGATTTTGGCCGGGCCGCCATCCAGGATCATTGCAATTTGCCCACCGAGTTGATCATTTACATGTTTTGCTGTTGTGGGACTTATGTAACCAAATGGATTGGCGCTGGGCGCCGCCAGGGGCATATTCAACTTTGAAATTAATGAAAGCAATAAATCATGACCGGGAATTCTCAAGGCAACAGTTTCCAGACCTGCCGTAATGATTGGGTCAATAGTCTCATTTTTTGGCAAAACCATGGAAAGGGGGCCGGGCCAGAATTTTTCGGCTAGTTTTTCGGCAAGCGGAGGAAATTCGTTTACAATCAGCGCTTTAATCATGGATAAGTTAGAAGCATGTAGGATCAGTGGGTCATAAGCTGGTCGGTTTTTGACACTGAAAATATTCTGAATGGCAGATTTATTATTGTAGCATGCTGCCAGGCCGTATACTGTTTCAGTAGGTACCGCAACCAAATCACCTTGTTTAAGAAAGGTTTTGGCTTTTTTAAGGTCAGTGCTAATAAGTGTTTCCAAAGTATATTTAAAGTTTAAAATTATTTAGATTTATGAATAAATCATTGGCCTTTTTATGAAGTATCTGAGTTTTGTTATTTCCCTTATTATTAGTGTTGGTTTAGTTTACCTGTCAAATACCCAATTTGGCAGTACACCTCCAATGGGAAAATTATTCAATCCACATTCAGGATTTTGGCAAAATGCCGAAGCAGTTGGAATAACCTTTACATTAGAAAAGGATATAAAATCTGTTTCAGAGGAAGTTAAAATTGTATTCGATGATAATATGGTGCCACATATTTTCGCATACAACGATCGCGACCTATATTTCGCTCAAGGCTATGTTACCGCAAAATTACGACTATGGCAAATGGAATTTCAAGCACTTTACGCTGCCGGCAGATTATCCGAAATCGTAGGGGAAAGAGCCTTAGACCTCGATCGCTTTCAAAGAAAAATAGGCATGAACTGGTCGGCAAAACGAACATTGCAATACATAGAACGCGATGATAAAATGTTTGCTGTTTTAAACGCCTATACCGACGGCATTAATTACTATTTGGACAATTTGAGTCCACGAAACAAACCCCTGGAATATAAAATCCTTGACTATGAACCTGAAAAATGGTCTAATATTAAAACGGTATTGTTGCTTAACTATATGTCTTGGGATCTTTCTGGATATAATACTGACCTGCGTTTGACCAATGTTCTCAAAAAGTACGGTTCTGATGTAGTAAAAAAACTTTACATCTCTGATGAACCTTACATGGATCCGATAATTCCACCAGGTACAAAACCCGACTTTGAACCGCTGGTAATTCCAAATGTTCCTGAAGATGCAGAAAAGGCCCTAGTAGAAAATTCAGGATCATCTTATTTATCCTATTTAGAACCGGATAAAGACAATGGAAGCAATAATTGGGCAATTTCCGGTTCGCGATCGGCAACGAATAAACCCATTTTGTCAAATGATCCACATTTAAGTCTAACGCTTCCCTCTATCTGGATGCAGATGCATTTGGTTACACCCGAAATGAATACATATGGTGTCTGTTTACAAGGCGCTCCGGGAGTGATTATCGGGTTTAATAAAGATATCGCCTGGGGATTTACCAATGTAGATTCTGATGTTCTGGATTGGTACAAAATAAAATTTAAGGACTCCACACTTTCGGAGTATTATCACGAAGGTAGATGGAAAAATACGAGCAAAAGAAATTCTACTATTAAAGTCAGAGGTGCTGATGATTATTTTCAGGAAGTTGTACATACACACCATGGTCCGGTTGTATTTAATCCCGGTGAAAAGTCATTAAGGCCAACGCTTCCTAGTGGCTGTGCCATGCGATGGATGGCCCATGAACCAAGCAATGAGATAAAAACATTCTATTTGCTCAATCGCGCTAAAAACTATGAGGATTATACCTCAGCATTAAAATACTGGAGCTGCCCCGCACAGAATTTCATATATGCCGATAAACTAAACAATATAGCCATCTGGCCAAATGGGCGTTTTCCGCTAAAATGGGAAGGACAGGGGAAATACATACTCGATGGTTCCAATCCACTTCACGACTGGCAGGGCTGGGTGCCTCAGGAGCACAATCCGCATGTAAAAAATCCTGAAAGAGGCTTTGTTAGTTCCGCGAATCAAGACGTTACTGATAGCCTTTATCCCTATTATCTGAATTGGGAATTTACCACTTTTGAAAGAGGGGCGAGGATCAATGATTTACTTGAAAATCTTGAAAATGCACGCGCTGATGATTTAAGGACCATACAGAATGATAATTTTAATCTTCAGGCCGAAATAGCAGTTCCTCATTTTCTGAAAATTCTCGAATCAAAAAAGAACAAGTCAGAACTAGAGAAAAAGTCAATATCTATATTGAAGAACTGGGATTATAAAATGGATGCAGAATCCATTGCCGCGTCAATTTATGATGCATTATGGGAATTCTATGACAAAGCACTATGGGATGATGAATTCAATGAAAAAGAGCCAGTAATGCTGAGACCCGATAATACCAGGTCTTTGCTATTATTAAAGGATTCCATGGAAGCCATATGGTTTGATGATATAAACAGTCCTGAGAAAGAGAGCAGGGCAGATATTGTTCATGAAAGTTTTGCCAGTTCCATAAAATATCTCGAACGGAAATTTGGAGATGAAATAAAAACCTGGCAGTGGGGAACGGTAAAAGGAACTTTTGTTGGCCATCTGGCACGAATACCGGGAATGGGAACGGATGAATTATGGATTGGCGGTGGCCATAACATGGTCAATGCCACCAAAAAGACCAAGGGCCCAAGCTGGAGAATGGTTGTAGAACTTGGAGATGAACCCAATGGATTTGGAATTTATCCCGGAGGGCAATCGGGAAATCCCGGAAGTCCTTTTTATGCCAATATGGTTGAAGATTGGGCAAGTGGAGAGCTATGGCCATTAAATTATATTCAAAGTGCCGATGATTTAGGTGAAAATGAAATTGGCAGAATCATATTTACATCATCAAAATGAAGCAAATAGCAAGTTTATTAGTCTTATCGGTAGTTTTGGGATACATGTTTCCCTGGTGGATCATTGGCCTTGTTGCTTTTGCATGTGCTTATGCTTTTGAAAGCAATGCCTTGAAATCATTTCTTATATCTTTTCTGACGGTATTTTTATACTGGGGGGGGCTTGCTTTTTATATCGATATGCAGAATGACAGTATTCTTTCAAATCGCATGTCAAATATGATTTTGAGTTCTGACGGTTCCTTTCTTATGATTCTGATTACGGCTTTGATTGGTGGTTTGGTTGCCGGTCTTTTCGGCTTGAGTGGAACTTTGCTAAAGAAGGCAAGAGGTTAAAAATTCAATTGGAAATTTCAGAACGCGAAATTTTTAATCACTAATTTTCTTAAATCAAAAAGCTTCATTTTATCGCTTAAGTAGCAAGCGAGGACAAGTGTGAGAGAAAATTTTCTAAAAGTGAATACAATTAAATGGGCAGAACTTTTAATCGGGCTCCGGTTTTAGTAGAAATCCATTTTCCAATATAAAAAGCAATAAAAGCTGCTGTTACTCCAATCAATCCACCCACAATCACATCTCCCGGATAATGGACTCCTAAGTAAACTCTTGAATAGGCGATCAGTGCTGCCCAGGGAAGGAATAACCATACCCATTTGGAACAGTTTCTACCCATCAAAATTAGCAATACAGCAATACCGAAGTGATTCGATGCATGCGAACTTGTGAAACCATACAATCCACCGCAACCACCAGGAGTTCTTACCATTTCACCAATTTCGGGATCCTTACAGGGCCGGTGTCTTTCTACGGTTGGTTTGAGAAAACCACTTGAAGTCTGGTCGGCTATTAATATGGTAAGCCCAATCATAATTGCGGGGAGCCAGATATGCTTTTTGTAGGAATAAATCAGAAATGCTATGATTATGGCATAAAGAATATACCAGGAGCCCTTATCGCTCATGAATTTCATAAAAGCATCCCAAAAAGGACTATTATGACTATTTATAAAGAAAAACAGCTGCTTATCCCATTCTATGAGTATTTCAAGCATATCAGTAGGAGAGTAGCTCTTTAATTTTCTTTTTCAGCTTATCAACTGATGGCAAATAGGTGCTTTCCAATGTGCTGTTAAGCGGAATCGCAGGGGTATTCTCAGCACCAATAACCATCACAGGAGCATCCAGATATTCAAAGCAATTCTCCTGAATTAATCCGGCAATATTTCTGGCAAAAGAGTTAAAAACAGGCTCTTCCGTAAGCACTATACATTTATTGTTTCTTATGACACTTTCAAATATTGCCTTCTCATCAACAGGATTTAGTGTTCTTAAATCCACGATCTCGATTTGTCCGGGAAAATCCTTTCTGGCATTCAAAGCCCAGTGAACGCCCATTCCATAGGTAATTATACTCAGAGATTCTCCGGAACTTACCTTCTCATCGTCGGCCGGCAAGGTATTCGCTTGTCCAAATGGTAAAATATAGTCTTCAGCCGGTTCAATGGTTTTAGCAGCATCAGTACCTTTTACCTTTGACCAGTACAATCCTTTGTGCTCAAACATCACGACAGGATTAGGATCGTAGTAGGCGGCTTTCAAAAGACCTTTAAGATCTGCGCCATTGCTCGGGTAGGCTACTTTAATGCCCCTAATATTGGAAATAATCGTCTCTACTGAAGAAGAATGATAAGGCCCTCCGGAACCATAGGCTCCAATCGGTACTCTTAAAATCATGTCTGCCGTGTATTTCCCATTAGTCAGATAGTGCGCTCTGCTCAGTTCGGTAAATAGCTGATTTATTCCCGGGAAAATATAATCAGCAAACTGGACTTCCACAATGGGTTTTAATCCAACTGCAGCCATTCCTACTGTAGAACCAACTATGAATGCTTCCTGAATGGGAGTGTTGAAAACGCGTTCATCACCAAATTTTTGAGCCAATGTTGCTGCTTCTCTGAAAACACCACCCAGTCTCGCTCCAACATCCTGGCCGTAAAGCATACATTCTTTATGCTTATTCATTAACTCCTCAACAGCGTGAAGAGCAGCATCTACCATTACTTCAGGAACCGCTCCGATTGGTCTTCTTATACCATTTTCCTTTGTGACTTTTGTAGGCGCAATTGTATGCTTAAAAAGATCTTCAGGTTTAGGATCTTCAGCTTTTTTGGCTTTCTGGAAATCTGTATCTACCTTTTTGGCCGCTTTCTTTTCAATATCTTTTAATTCCTTTTCTGTAAATCCATTTTCGAGCATTTGCTTTTTGAATAGAGGATAGGGATCTCTTTTTTGATGTTCCTTCAGATCGTCGCGATACCATTCCATTCTTACTCCCGAGGTGTGATGATTCAGAAGTGGAACACGTGCATGCACAAGAAATGGTCGTTGCTCTTTGCGCATGGTGGAGATCACTTTTCCTATTTCCTCATAACAAGTCATAAAATCGGATCCGTTGAGATCGACTGATTCTATTCCATGAAAGCCTTTAATATATTCTGTCGCGTCCTGTGCTCTGGTTTCTTTGGCGTTGGCTGAAATATCCCATTCGTTATCCTGAATCAAATAAAGTATTGGCAGTTTTCTCAACGCGGCCATTTGAAATGCTTCAGAAACTTCTCCTTCGGTAATAGAGGCATCACCTAAACTGCAAACCACGATTGCTTCTTTTTCAGCTTTGGACTTGTTCAGCTTCATTTGATTTTTGTAGAGCTGGCCCATGGCTGCACCTGTGGCTGGAATGGCCTGCATACCGGTAGCACTAGATTGATGAGGTATTTTTACCTTGTCCTTGTCTTTCAAACTGGGATGAGAATAATAGGTTCTCCCACCTGAAAATGGATCGTCTCTTTTAGCCATCAATTGAAGCATCAGCTCGTATGGCTTCATTCCAATTCCTAAAAGAAAGGATTCATCGCGATAATAAGGGTAAGCGTAATCTTCGGGATTTAAATGAAGGGCTGTAGCCAGTTGTACCGCTTCATGTCCTCTTGAAGTGGCATGTACATATTTGGAAACGAATTTAAAATTTGCTTCATATATGTTGGTCATTGCGACAGCCTGAGCAAATAATTCAAATGCTTTTTTTAGCGTGGTTTTATTGATTTTTTCTTTACTCAGCGTTTTTGGCATGCGCTTATCGTATTTTTTAAGGCTTTACAAATTAACTAAAAGGGATACCCAATACCAATATTCCAGAGCGTCTTATTTGGGTTAAACGGATCAATATCCGCAATGCTGTTAAGAGAAAAGCGTTGATTGAGTTTTCTTCCGGGATCGAACACTTTAAATCCCGCATCGAGACGGAGTATCAGGAAGGAAAAATCAAATCTAATTCCATAGCCCGAACCAATTCCAATTTCTTTATAAAAACGATTTAACTCGAATTGGCCACCTGGAAGTGTAGGAACAGGATTTAAACGCCAAACATTTCCGGCATCAATGAAAAAGGCACCTTCAATAAACGAAATAAGGTCAAATCGCCATTCTGCACTGGCTTCGAGTAAAATCTCACCGGGTTGTTCAAAACTGTAATTTATGCTTCCATCGGAATTGATTAATGCATAGGAACCGGGGCCAAGTCTTCGTGGTCGCCATGCTCTCATGCTGTTATTTCCTCCGATAAAGAAATACTTTTCATACGGCAATACTTCGTTTATTCCATAGGGATAGGCGATACCGGTTTTAAACTTAACAGCAATGGTGTTTTCCCTATTTGTAGGGAAGTATTTTCTAAAATCGAAACTGGTTTTTGAATACCTGAAATACTGTAGACCAAGAATTGTATCATTGGATTCCAAAAATGAATTGCTCAGTAAATTCCAAACTGTTCCGCCCGACTCCAGATAGATATTAAAATATTTCGACTGCCGAGATTTGAACAAACTGAAGTCATTGTAAGTGTATTCGGCATTTATACTGGTGTTTATAGATTGACCAAAGGAATAAATCAGATTGTTTCCCCGATCAAATAGATCGTTTAAATAAGTGCTGAAAGCAGGATCGAGAATTTGTGTGTATAAAAGTGAGTTGTCAAGCAATTGAAGGTTTATTACAGAATTGTTTGATGGAGAAATAGAATAGCGCAAATTGGAATTGATATTCGTTCTGGCATATTCCGGTCGACGAATATATCCGATTCCCAAATTCAATCGTGTTTTGGGATTAAAATCCGTAAATCGAAATCTCAGCCTGGAAGGAAGTGCCAAGCTAGGAAAGGTGACGGCCATATTAGCGCCTAATTCAGAACTTCTATAGACCTGATTTTCCTGACTAAAGCTTGTTTGCGCCTCTATGCCCCCTCTCAGTCCAATATCCAATATTTCAGCACCATTAAACACATTTCTGTTTCTAAAATTTACCGTTCCAAAAGGACCCGGAAGCCACTGTGTCACTGCAACGCCTGATTCTACAGATGTTGAATATTTTGGCAGTGGACTAGTATAGATATTCGCCGTAAATCCGTTTTTAGTACTGTCGTATCGAATATTGGCAAAACGATACATGTTTAAATTGCTCAGGTTCCTTTGACTCTTAACTGTAAAATCATAATTGTAAAATGTTCCGGGTCGAATTTTAATCTTTCTTGTAAGTAGTTTCTTTTTAACCTTTTCCCTGTATTGCAGAAAGCGGATATCATCGGCTATTAAAGTATCCCTTTTCATCTGAGGAGGGTTATAATTGGACTCTGCAATGAACTGTACTCTTTCTACTTTAAATCGTTTAAATCCATTGTCGGGATTGGGATTTATTATCCGAAATTTAAGATCTACCTCAAAATCCGAGAATGTGTCATTGACTTGTACAAATACGTATTGTTTTCGAAAAGCAAAAAATCCATGGTTTTTATAAAAGGTTTCCAGACTTGTAATCTCTTTGTTAATTTTTTCTTCATTGTAAATCATTCCAACTTTCAAATTTGAATTGAATTCCTCAGAAAGCGGGTTGACTAAGGAATTGATTAGGGAGTCATCACTCAGATATTCTATATTTCTCACCTTGACCGGTTTTCCCTCTTTAATGAGATACTCAGAATTTACAATTTGCTTATTTTCAAAGGTGTCAATATTCAGGTTTACTTCATTGTAAAAATAACCGTGTTTTAAGAGGTATAAACTCAATTGTTTTCGGGTTTCCTCGGCGAGCTGATAGTCAAAAATGGTAGGTGGCTCACCTACTTCCCGCTTTAGAAAAGGCCCTTCTTTTTGGTAATCGTCTATCTTTTTAATTTGTTTTTCAAACTTGCGACTGAGTTTTAGGGAGTCTTCAGGATTCTTAGCCAATTTTTTTTCATACTTTCTTCTGGTTTGTTCCCTTCGCTTTCCCGCTTTCTTTTCAAAAGTTTTATCACCGTATAAATTATAGATGTAGAGATAAGGCATTATAGGAAGCTCGAGAATTTTTCGATTTGTTTTTTGTCTCAGGAGCTCCTCTAATTCATAATAACTAAAATTCTTATTTCCTTTAATGCTTTGTTTGTACAGAAAATACTCATAGTCTTTTAAACCTTTTTGAGTGCTCAAACAGGAGGACAGCAAAATTGCCAGGGCGGCAATTAAAACATATTTATATTTAAGAATTCTGATTATCAAGCAAATGGATTATAAAAATGACCTCAAAAAGATTCAATCTTTAAAAAATAAGAAATTTCGAAAGGAATTTAAGCAGTTTATCGTAGAAGGTGATAAAATCATAAATGAAGCGATAGATTCGGATTTTAAAATTGAAGCCATTTGGTTAAATCAGGATGCCGACTACAAAATAAGCGAAAAAGCCAAGCAAAAAGGAATAGATGTCAAATTAGTCGGGCAGAAATGGCTGGAAAGAGCCGGTACTTTGATGTCTAATAAATTTGGGATTGCCCTGCTCCAAATTCCGGAAGAAAAGAAAATTGAATATAATAGAGGATGGGTTTTAGCGCTTGACTCTATAAATGATCCGGGTAATTTCGGAACCATTATCCGATCAGCTGAATGGTTTGGTATCAATACAATCATCTGCAGTCATAATTCAGTGGAATTGTATAATCCCAAAGTGATCATGGCCAGTAAAGGGTCTTTTTTGCGTTTAAATATTCTGTTCAAAGATCTCAAAGAGGTACTCAGTGGTTATCAAGGAATGGTTTTGGCAGCAGACATGGAAGGTCAAAATATCCACGAAATGAAATTAGAAACCAAAAATGGTATAATTCTAATGGGAAGCGAATCACATGGCATTTCAGGAGAACTGGAAAAACATATAAATCATAAAATACATATTCCGGGAAACGGGCAGGCAGAGAGTTTGAACCTGGCCATTGCCACTTCAATCATATTGGATAATCTGAACAGATTGGAATTAATTTAAAGCACCTTCTTGGTCGAGTCGGAGGCATCCTGAATCATTTTCTCAGCCAACTCTTTGCCAAGATAATTATCTATTATTCCGTGAGCAAGATACAAAAGAGGAGTAAGCACTACGGCTACGGTAAACTTATAGATGTAATTAATAATCCCGACCGAAACGACCTGTGTCACCGACCATTCGCCAAAAATGTAAAACGCGATTGTAAGTACAACAAAACTATCAATCAGTTGGGAAACCAAAGTAGAACCTGTAGCCCTCACCCATATCTTCTTACTTCCTGTAAATCGTCTTAAGAAATGAAAAACGTATACATCCAAAAACTGACTAATTAGAAAGGCAAAAATTGAACCCAGAATTATTCCGAGGCCCTGAAGAAAGATTTTTGAAAAAGCATAATTAATATCAAAGGGTGTTCCGTCCGGCATTTTACCATTTATTTCCATCCAAAAATCTGCGGGGGGGAGGGAAGTAACAAAATAGATAGCAACAAAAATATAGGCAATAAGAAAGGCCGTGAGCGTACTTAGACGCTTTACGCCGTCGCGTCCAAAATATTCATTTATAATATCTGTAGTGATAAATACAACAGGCCAGATGACAACACCCGCAGTGAGGTTAAAATCCAGTACAAAACCAAGAATATCCATTTGTGCCGGAGCCAGGCCCACAAAGGCCTCTGCAGAAAATATTTTAACGCCAATAAGCTCTGCAAGAATAGCATTGGTCAGGAATATACTTGCCAATACAATGAAAAGTGTAGTTTTCTTAGATTCAGAAAAGCTGTTCGAAGGGCTTATTTGCTTATTTTCCTCCACAGTTTAGGGTTTGGTTACAGCTATAGTTTGTCCTTCGATTGCCAAAATAGTTTTCTCAAACTCCTCTTTCGCCTCTTCCAGTAATAAGTCCGGATCTTTGTAGCGCGTAGAAAAGTGCCCAATCATTAATTTACCAACTTCTGCTAAATTGGCCATTTTACCGGCCTCTTTTGCAGTTGTATGAAAAGTATGTTCTGCTCTATTAATTAATTCATGAAGAAATGTTGCTTCATGATATAACAAATCTACATTTTTTATTTCATTTAAAATGCTTTTATCAAAACGAGTATCAGAACAATAGGCATAAGAAAGTGCTTCACCTTTGTGATAAGTATAATCACGATGAAAAAACTTCACAGTTCCATCTTTTTTTAAAATATCTTGACCTTGTTTCATGCTTCTTATATTTTCGGCACTTATTTCAGGATTCAGTTTTTCTTTTATGATATTCAATTGACTTTGTTTTTCATCAAATCGAAATCCGAAACAGGCAATTCTGTGATTTAGTGGGAAGCTATAAATATTTAAGGTTTTTGTACTAAGTATTAATTCTTTTTTGCCTTCAGACAAAGGTTGAAAATTAATATAATAGTTTAAAACGGAATTGGAATATTTAAGTTGCAGACGAATTAATTCGGCTAAACCCGGAGGGCCGTATATGTTTAATTCTTTTTTCCTTCCCTGTAAATGCATGCTGGAAAGCAAACCTATCAATCCAAAGAAATGATCTCCGTGTAAATGACTGATAAGGATATGATTAATTTTATGGCTTTTTATTTTTAATTCCTGCAATTTAAACTGGGTGCCCTCGCCACAATCTATTAGTATCAATTCATTATCGTGATGCATAATTTGAGCCGAAGGATACCTTCCGTGCGCGGCCATTGCTGAACTTGATCCTAAAACTGTTATTTTAATCAAATCGTTTAAGGAATTTTTTGGGCGCTACTCTTCGCCCAAATCATTTTCAACTTCATGTAGAAATACTCTGTCAATGGCTTCTTCATTGGTTGGAATTAGTTCAATGACGCGATGCAATTGTGTAATTTCCAGTAATTTTTGGACTTGTTCGGAAACATTGCTCAGAATTAGTATTCCATTTTGTTCCTTACATACACGGTTGGCAGTTAAAATTGCGCTCAATCCGGATGAATCTGCGTATTTAACTTCCTGAAGGTCAATAATGATATTTCTTATCCCCTCCGATTTAAATATAATCATGTGGGATTTCACTTCCGGTGATACAACAGCATCTAGCCTGTCTTCTTCTATTTTGAAAATAGTGTATTTCTCGCCTTTTGTTATGTTGTATTTCATACTGGTTTATTAAATCATTACGATTTTACGAATAAAAATCATTAGCCGAAAGTTTTCTCTATATTTCTTTTGATTCTTAGCAATGGGTTTTCATCAAGATCTGGTTCAAAATTCTCTCCTGTGAGTTTTTCAAACAGTTCAATATATCGGTCAGAAATCATTTTAAGGACATCCTCTGTCATCGCCGGAATGATTTGCCCTTCCTTCCCCTGAAAGTTATTTTCCATTAGCCATTCACGTACAAATTCTTTAGAGAGCTGTTTTTGTTTTTGGCCTTTTTTTTGACTTTCGGAATAATTATCAGCATAAAAATAGCGCGAGCTATCAGGAGTGTGGATTTCATCAATCAGGTATATTTGATCTTCGTAAATGCCAAATTCATATTTTGTATCTACCAAAATCAGGCCTTGTTTGGAAGCTAATTCTGTGCCTCTTTCAAAGAGCTTTCTGGTGATATCTTCAAGTTTTTGATAAGTATTTTCATCAATAATGTTTCGCCTGATGATATCCTCTCGTGAAATGTCTTCATCATGGCCTTCTTCAGCTTTGGTTGCCGGCGTAATGATTGGCTTATCAAATTTATCGTTTTCTTTCATTCCCTTAGGGAAAGGAACGCCACAAATATGTGTTTTCCCGGATTTGTATTCCCTCCAGGCATGCCCGGATAAATAGCCCCGAATTACCATTTCTATGGGTATGGGATTGCATTTTTTACCGATGCTAACATTTGGATCTGGATTGGATTCCAGCCAATTGGGAATAATATCTCTGCTTGCCTCCAGATTTCTTTTGGCTATCTGATTTAAAATCTGACCTTTAAAAGGGATTGCTTTAGGAAGAATTACATCAAAGGCTGAAATGCGATCCGTGACAACTATTGCCATTTTCTGATCAAAAAAATAAACATCTCTTACCTTTCCTCTGTAAAAGCCTGTCTGATTTTTAAATTGAAAATTGGTTTCTTTAATGGCCTGCATTTATTTGACGGTTTTTTCACTCGTCAATTTATTTCTTTTATACGACTCTTCCTTGATTAGATTGCCATTTTCATCAAAGTATTGCCATAATCCGTTTTTCATACCAAGAATGTATTGCCCCTTGACGGCCTTCTTGCCATCGTCATGAAATGCGATATACTCTCCGTGTATTTTCCCTCTTCTGTTTAAGTATTTTTCCTTTACCTCCCCATTGGCATGATATACGGTGGCTTCACCATTCGCATTACCGTGAACAAAGGTCTCGACTTTCTTAGTTGCACCGTGATCATAATAGCTGATAACCTCGCCGTATAGTTTTCCCTTTTTGTAGGGTTCTTTTTTAACAAGAATGGCCTGTTCATTGAAATATTGCCAGGTCCCAGAATTGATTTTATCCTTTACTTGTTTTTTGTATTTGATGGTTCCGTCATTCCAGTAGCCAGTGATTTTCACATCAGCTTCGTCGTTTTTATAAACTGCCAATTCCATATTTGAACCATCATCATAATATTTATAGCACTTGCCAATTTTAGAACCATCCTTGTAATTTAACTGGTATTTTAAATTGCCGTTTCTATACCAACCTTTTGCCTGGCCGTTCATTAAGCCATTGGAATAATGACTTTCTAATAGCTTTTGTCCTGATTCAGCATAAGTTGTAAATACGCCGTTCTTTTCTCCGTCATCGTGAACTCCTTCGGTTTCGAGTTTACCTGATGGAAAATAGGTCTTGAAATTACCAGAAAGCACCCCTTTGTTATAGGTCTGTTCCACCATTAGGACGCCATTTGGATAATAAAGCTTAGCCGGTCCATGCTGATGGGTGTTTTCATAAAAAATTTCACTTCTCAGATTTCCATTGCTGTAATATTCATTGATAAGGCCTTCGGGCTTACCGTCTTTGAATTTGCCAATAATTCGCACATTGCCATTTTCATAATATCCGGAAATTTCATCCTGAAGTTTATCTTCTTTGAAATATGCTTTCTGAAGAATACGACCGTCCATATCATAAATCTCCAGGGGCCCTTCTTTCTTGCCATCTTTATATGTAGCGATTATTTTTGTATTTCCGTTGGGGTAAAACTCCAGGAAGGTCGTATCCTTTAAACCATCGCGGAAAAAGCCTTTTGCAGCAAGATCTCCATCTTCATAATACCTCTTATATTCACCGTGAAGAGTGTTCATGTCTTCGAGTTTAACATAATACTCTTCCTTTAATACCCTTTTCGCCTCATCATAGTATTCTCTTTTTTGCATTTGCGCAAAAGACAATTGAGAGGAAAGCGCAATAAAAATTGCGGTGAAAAATAATGGAAAGCTGTTTTGAAACTTCATTGGAATTGAAACGAAATTGGAAGACAAAATTGCCTTCCAATATTTCAGTCTACATTAATTCGAGTACCAAAGCAGAAGCACCTCCGCCTCCGTTGCAAATTCCAGCGGCCCCAATCTTTCCACCGTGCTGTTGTAAAACACCTATCAGGGTGATCAAAATTCTGCTTCCGGAATTTCCCAAAGGATGACCAAGAGAAACGGCACCTCCGTGGACATTTACTTTTGCCGGATTAAGTTTCATTTCCTGATTATTGGCAATGGCCACAACTGAAAATGCCTCATTGATTTCATAAAAGTCTATATCAGAAAATTTTAAACCTGCTTTATCTATTGCCTTTGGAAGCGCTTTGGAAGGCGCAGTAGTGAACCATTCGGGCGCTTGAGCCGCATCGGCAAATGATCTGATTTTAGCGATGGGTTTAATTCCTAATTCTTTGGCTTTGTCAGCACTCATCAAAATGATTGCTGAAGCCCCGTCATTTAATGTTGATGCGTTGGCTGCGGTTACTGTGCCTTCCTTTTGAAATACAGGTCTGAGTTTTTGTACCTTATCCATTATAATGTTTTTGTACTCCTCATCTTCCTCAAATACGATTGGATCACCTTTTCTTTGTGGAACTTCAACGGGAATAACTTCATTCTTAAACCAGCCGTTTTCCCAGGCCAATGCCGATCTTTTATATGACTCAATGGCATATTTGTCCTGATCATCCCGGCTAATATTGCATTCTTTAGCACAAAGTTCTGCTGCATTCCCCATGTGATAAGAATTGTATACATCGGTTAGGCCATCGTAAAGGAGCCCGTCGGTCAGTTTCAAATCACCGAGTTTTTGCCCATTTCTTCCGTTGAGTAAATAATGTGGAACCGCAGACATATTTTCCATACCACCTGCTACGACCACATCATTATCGCCGCACATAATGGATTGAGCGCCAAGCATAACTGCTTTCATTCCTGATGCACAAACCTTATTAATCGTTGTGCAGGGAACCTGATCTGAAATTCCGGCGTACATGGATGCCTGACGAGCCGGTGCTTGACCAAGGCCGGCCTGTAATACATTCCCCATGAATACTTCATTTACTTCTTTGGAATCGAGTCCTGCCTTTTCTAGAGCGGCTTTAATGGAAACTGCACCCAGGCGAGTAGCTGGAATACTTGATAAAGTTCCTCCAAAACTACCAATGGGCGTTCTTACTGCAGATACTATAACTACTTCTTTCATAATTCTTTTTTTATGGATTACCAATCCGGTTTATCCTTGTTCACAGGTTTTTGTGGTTTGCGCTTTATCTGTTGCAAATATTGCAATTCTTTATTTCTCATGGCCTGAAGAATCATTTCTGCCATTTCTTTTGATATTTCTTTTTCCTCAAAATTGGGTTCTCCCGGCTGAGCTTGATTTTTCATCTCCTCGGGATTTTGCTCTTCTCCTTCTTTGGGCTCAGGTTTCTGCTCATCTTCTTTGTCCTTTTGACCCTGTTCCTTTTGTTCCTCTTTATTTTCTTGCTCTTCTTTCTTTTTGTCCTCTTCAGATTTTTGCTCCTGCTCCTTTTGCTCCTGCTCTTTATTTTGCTGCTGGTTTTTTTGATCTTTCTGATCCTGATTTTGGTCCTGATCTTTTTGATCCTGATTTTGGTCCTGATCTTGCTTTTTATCCTGATCCTGATTCTCTTGGTTTTGCTCTTCCTCCAATTTTTTCTTTACGAGCTCATAATTATACCTGGCATCTTCATTACTGGGATTGGCCATTAATGATTTTTTGAAAAAGTCGAGCGATTTTTGGAGATTTTTGCCTCTACTTTCAAATACCCCCAATTGCTGATTGGCAATGGATTTTATTTCCTTGTCTTTTGAGTTTGATATATCAGAATAAATGGTTTTAGCTTTATCTATTTCATCCATTTGATAAAGGGAATGAGCCAAATTCAATTTGGCAGCATCATTCTGATAATTTAAAGAATCAATCAGATAGCTGTATTTTTCAACTGCTAAATGATAATTCTCATCATTGTAGGCAAATTCAGCTTCTCTCTTTACTTTGTTGAATTCACTGATGTTATCGGTGTAATTGTTATTACCCGAAATTAAAATCAATATGGTCAAAATCAAGCTCATATTCTGAATGTCCTTGATGTAAACAATAGGTCTACACAAATTAGCATCAATGCAATAAAAAGGAAATAGTAATATTTATTGGCCGAAGCATCGATGTTTCTTGTATCGCGAAGTTCGCCTTCGATGACGCTGATATCGTTAATCATTTTTTCCACTTCATTGACTTCATCGTTGAGAACGAAATAGTTGCCATTTGTTTCTGCTGCTAATTTTTTAAGTGACTCTTCATTCAATTTACTGACGACTATATTGCCATTACGGTCAGTTTTAAATGAATTGGCATATGGAATTTTTCCACCGTCCAAAGTACCAACGCCCAGAGTAAATACTTTAATTCCATTTTCACTAATTTTTTCTGAAATTTCATCGATATCTCCTTCAAAATCCTCACCGTCGGAAATAACCATAATAACTTTGGCCTGTTTACTTGTGGTGGTATTGTTTGGATCCAAATGTTTATCAAGGGCCAAATGTAATGGCGCTTCGAGGTTGGTGCCTGCATTTGGAACCAATTCTGAATTTAATGTTTCAATAAATAAACTCAGGGCATTTTGATCATAGGTAAGCGGACATTGCACAAAGGCTTCAGAGGAAAATATGATTAAGCCAATTCTATCGGACTTAAACGCATTTAAGATATTTTTTAATTCAAATTTTATTTTTTCCAATCGACTTGGAGGTATGTCATTGCTATTCATTGAAAGCGAGAGATCGACAGCAATATAAATATCCTTACCCACAGCCTTGATTTCTTTTTTTACTTCCCCAAAAGATGGGCCGAGAAGTGCTATAATTATCAAAACAAAGTAGGCCGTTCTCAAAAACAACTTTTTAAGTAAATTGAATGTGTTCGTATTAAAACGACTCGCTTTTTTCGAGGTGTTAATTATATACAATATATAGAACAGCGCGAAAGCAGCGATTGATATTATCTCAAACCATCCTAATGTTTTATAAAATGTCATATCAACAAATTCTGTTGCTTTCTATATTGAATTTTTGAGCTTAAATACCTTCCAAGGGTGTTTAATGAATACACGGTCGCGAAAATAAAAAAGCCTGGAAAGAAGACCAACCACCAGGAAGATAAGTGATTTTTGGCTAGGGCCAACATTCTTCCCCATGTTTGAACATCCGGTGGCATTCCCAAACCTAAAAACGATAAAGAGGATTCTATAAGTATAATCGAACCGGCAAAAAAAGTTAGATACACGCTAATTGGAGCAATAATATTGGGTAAAATATGAATAAATATCAATCTGCTGTTTTTAAAGCCCAAAGCCTTTCCTGCTTCGATATAGTTTTTATTTTTTTCTGAGAGTGTTTCTGCCCTTACAATTTTACTGATGCCCGGCCAGCTTATGAGGGCGATAAGAATTATGACTCTTTCCAAAGAAGGACTAAAACCAGCGAAAATGGCAATGAGAAGTAAAATTTTAGGAATAGAATCAAATATTTCCAAAATGCGCCATATCAACAGATCCAATGGCAGGTTTTTTTTAGAATTAAAAAACTTATAAGGAATAGACTTGAGAAGGAAGTACAAGATGAAACAGAGCAGCAACCAGATAATAAATGATAGGGATATTAAGCCCGATCCGGAGGAATGAAAAATCAAAGTAAGGATTAAGCTGAATATGAGAATTAGAATTGGGAAACGCACTTTTAATCCGTGATCGCCAAAATAACCTGTTATCAATCCGATCAGAATTCCAAACATTGCCGAAAGTAATAGGGAATAAAAAACAATTTTAAGAGAAACATTCGCACCGGCAATCAAACCTGCGGCAACATCTCTGCCTAAATGATCCGTTCCCAATAAATGTTTAAAATTTCCACTTTTTCGATTTTCCTTGACACCGGGAGCTTTGGAACCGGTATTTTGCATGTCCATGCTTGAAAAAGAGAAAGGAATTGGGGGCCATAAGACTGCTTCGAATTTTTGCGATTTGTAGTTTCGAAGAGATTCCTTTTCAAATATTGGAAAATAAGATTTACCATCCTCGCTGTAATAAAGAGGTTTTTCGGAGGAAATCAATTCGGAAAAAAGACCCAATACAATCCATATAACAAGAAATATGATTGAGATAATAATGCCTATGTTAAACTTTCTCATTTTAGAATTGGACTCTTGGGTCAAGTTTTGAATAAATATAATCTGCAAGAATCCAATTGAGCCATGTTAAGACAGTGGCCATTAAGGTTATCGCATATATAATTTGATAATCCTTTGTAAAGAATGCCTGAAATGCCATTCTGCCCATTCCGGGAATGTTAAATATACTTTCAATGATTACTGAACCACTAATTAAGCCGGGAATTAAATCTGTTGAAACCGCTACCACCGGAATAAGGGCGATCCTAAAAACATGCTTTCGCAAAATGTATTTTCTGCTAAACCCTCGAGACAAGAGCGCTTTGAAATAAGATTTCTTTGTCTCTTCTTTCATTTTTTGTTGGAAAATACTTGCGATATAAATCACAGAACCCAATGAAAGACAAATTACGGGCAAGACTAAAGACCATGATAAATTCAATATGGCATATATAATACCATGATTCGTGTTCCAAACCCATCCATTGGTTGGAAATAAATAAAAATTCTGAGAATTGGCAAGAAGCCATAATAATAGAATAGCTAACCAAAATGAAGGAATGGCATAAAAAACCTGTCCGATCACATTGAAAGATTTACCAATTATGCTGTTATGCTTGAGGACCTGATAAAAACCCAAATATAAGCCTGCAGAATAGACGAATATCAATACGATTATATTGATTATGACTGTTCTTAAAATGGGCAATTTTATAACATCCCAAACATTGGATTTATAAAAGTTGGAGTAGCCTAAATTTCCTAGTATAAAATTGGACAAATATCTGTGAAAACGATTTTTTGAACCGTTCCATTTGAAATGAGGATAGTAAAAATACTTATCGCCTTTTTTGTTTATTGAAATGTAAAAAAAGGCCTCATTTAATCCGCTTTTCTCTTTGTATTGTTCGACTTGCTCCTCGGAATAGACTCTTTTAGTATCATCTTCCAGTAAATAAGGAGGTATTTCACCCGCATAGTGTCCTAGAATCATTGTTAAAAGCAAGACAATCCCAAGGACGGGTAGAATCATTAATAGTCTTTTCAGAAAATAAGAATTCATCTTTTAAAGGTGAATGCAGGTAACCAGGGCCGGAGTGCGTCGGCGCTTAAAGTGAAATTATTATACCTGTTATTTATAATTACATTCGAAATCGGTGAATAAAGAAATACATAGCTAAATTCATTATATATCAATTCCTGCAGCAAATGGATCATTTGTCTTTTTGTCTCAGGATTAGATTCAATTTCTATTTTTCCAATAAGTGAATCAATTTCAGGACTATTCATTCTGGGATAGTTTCTTTGTCCAATAGATGAACTGTGAAATAATGCGCGGTGATTATCAAACATGGGACTCACACTTGTTCCCAACCTTGCCAGAGTGTATTTGCCATCCCTTATTCTGGAAATGAATTCGGAAAATTCCAATGGGATCAAATTTACCTTCAATCCAATTTTTGACGCCTTGTTTTTAAAATATATACCAAAGTCCTCTGAATTTTTATTGCCTGACTGAATGAGAAAATCAAGTGAGATTTCCTGATTATTCTTATACCAGGAACTGTTCCTTTTCACCCAACCCGCTTTTTCAAGTAGTAAAGATGCCCCTTCAGGATCAAACTCCATCGCTTGTAAATTAGAATTGTACAGTCTTTTATTATTTGGTGATACCGGGCTGGAAATAGAAACAGCCTGATCCATGAGAATATCTTGGATGAATGAATTAGGGTCGGATAAAATGGCCATGGCCTTTCTGGCAGACACATTTTGAAAAAGTGAATTTGAGCTATTTACAGATAAATAAACAAATGCATTTACATTAAATTTTATCAATCTTGAATTGTCCATTATATTCTGATTGTCAAGGACTGACTTAAGCGATTCGTGATTCAGACCAAACAATACATCCAGATTGGAATTATTGAATTCCATAATGGCCGAAAGGGGTTCGAGGTAAATTTTGAAATTTATATTGTCGGGATTGGATTTAAAAAAATAGGATTGATCTGAATATTTCTGTCCCCACCAGTTTTTCTTTTTTGTAAGAGTGATGTTATTGTTAATGTTATAATCACTTATTTTATAAGCACCGGTACCGGAAATTTCAGCCTCAGGATCTAATATTTTAATATTAATTACGTCTTCACCAAGTTTTAATAAAGCTGAATCTATTTTATCATCTGGATTATAATTTTTCAAGTTCTGAATACTGTAAGCATCCAGTACATTGTCCTGATCAAAAATATACTTTGGTAAGATCTCAAAATCTCCACTATTGAAATAGGCGTTATTTGCTTCTGAGTTTATGTACATATAAAATTCCAATTCGTTTAGTGCAATTATAGAGTCAATAAAATCATAATAATTAACAAGGTATGGGAGCTCGCTATGGGGATTGAAAATTATTTTAAAACTTGTAATAACATCTTCAGAATTGACTGAAGTGCCATTACCCCATTTAGCTTCGGGTTTTAGTGAATAATGAATTGCCGTTTTATCATTTACTGATTTTACTTCCGGTAATTTTTCGGCGAGGATCGGTACATAATCATTAAAACTATCATTTATAGAAAGCAGGGGTTGGAAAAGATGTCTGCAAATAAAAATATCCGTAGAGCTGCTGTAATAAAGCGGATTTATAGTTTGAGGGTTGGTTGAAATATTCATGCTTATTGAAAATTCATTTTCATTCTCTTCTACTTTTGGAGAATTGCACGAAGAGAAAAGGCATAGAGCGAGTGTGAAAAAGACTAATAAATAGACATGAATTCTTTTCATTCTGTCAAAGATAGAGAAATGGATTTTTCGATTGATATTTTTTTTAGTGTGCCATAGAAATTTGATAATTCTATTTCATGTTTTAATTAAAATAATCATACATTTGCATCCTGATTTTGGAGAGGGCATTAATTTTCTTCTCACAATTAGTTTGGAGAGGTGGGTGAGTGGCTGAAACCAGCAGTTTGCTAAACTGCCGTACCCTATTCGGGTACCGGGGGTTCGAATCCCCCTCTCTCCGCAAAGCAAAGGTTCTTACAAGAAGGACTTGAAAATATTGAAATGGTTCCATAGCTCAACTGGATACCTGCCTGCCGGCAGGCAGGGAGCAACTGAGATTATACAAATGTATTTTGTATACATATTGCAAAGTGAAGAAGAAGGTCGATTCTATGTTGGAATGACAGGAGATGTAGAAAGGAGATTAAAGGAACACAATAGATGGAAATCAAAATCGACAAAAGGTTATAGACCTTGGAAATTGATGAAAGTAGAAGAGTTCGACAAAAGGTCGGATGCCCGAATTCGTGAAAAGTATTTAAAAGGTGGTTCTGGAAAAGAACTCATAAAATATTGGTTCCATAGCTCAACTGGATAGAGCAACTGCCTTCTAAGCAGTAGGTTCCAGGTTCGAGTCCTGGTGGAATCACAAAAATTCTCGGGGCGTAGCGCCTGCCTGCGTTACACTTCGGCAGACAAGCAGCCCGGTTTACCGGGCGAAGCTATTAAAAGGCAGATAAAGTCGATCAATTAGATATAATATTAATTGATTGAGTTATTACAATTTCTCGGGGCGTAGCGCAGCCCGGTTAGCGCACCTGGTTTGGGACCAGGGGGTCGCAGGTTCGAATCCTGCCGCCCCGACAAGAGACAAAACCCCTGACGGAAACGTCAGGGGTTTTCTTGTTTTATGGCGTCAGCACTTTAGTGCTGAATGCCAATAAAACAAGAAAACATTCTGCGCAGCAGAAGGGGTTTTCGTCTCGGAATTTTCCGGGTGAGCAGGAAAGGCGAATGGAATGAGCCAATCCTTGTTGCTGAATGCCAATAAAACAAGAAAACATTCTGCGCAGCAGAAGGGGTTTTCGTCTCGGAATTTTCCGGGTGAGCAGGAAAGGCGAATGGAATGAGCCAATCCTTGTTGCTGAATGCCAATAAAACAAGAAAACATTCTGCGCAGCAGAAGGGGTTTTCGTCTCGGAATTTTCCGGGTGAGCAGGAAAGGCGATTAAAAAGAACCAAATCTTAAATGCGTACGGAGAGCCAAAGAATACATACGCTCCTTTTAGTGGCTAATTATTAGATTGAGCGCGCAGGGCCGCAATTAATTCTTCCCTAGACATTGATTCTATACCTTTTATACTTCGCAAATGAGCCAATTCCATAATATTTTCATATGACAATTGTTCAAAATGGTTTTCTCCAATCTTCTGCTTTTCCAGATTAGAGGCCAGTACTATTTTTTCAGCACATTCTTTGCTCAGACCCTGTCTTCTTAATGCTTTATAGTCGGCCCCATGTTGTATTAATGGATCTTTCATGATTTTTTAATTATGCGTTCAATTTTAGCTAAGAGCTAAGCAATTCACTGCTATTTTCAAAATATAATTATAATTTATTGTAGAAATAATACTCAAAAAATAAAATTGATTGTAGAAGTAATTCTACAAACTTTTATTTTTTAAAGCTCTCTAACTTATATAGACAAGGCATGTATTTTGAACTTTAATAGATAAGTCAAAAAAAATTAAGATTATGAATGCTAAGAATATATTAATACCGATAGATTTTTCCGATGAAGCAATGCATGGACTGGCAAGCGGATTAAAAATAGCCAGAGACATTGATGCAAAAATTACTTTGTTTCACGCTCTTCCCAAAGCCGAGGCTGATAATTTCAGTCCAAGTGCAGATATTCAATTGCGACAGGAAGAAGCCAAAGAAAATGACCATTACATGGCAGAATTAATTGCCAGGAAAAAATCTGATTTGGATAAAATCATCCGAAAATATGGAAATGAACAAAACCAAATTACAGGAGTCATTAGAATTGGTGATTTTGAAGATACATTGAAAGATTATTTAAATGATCACAAAGCAGACCTGATTGTAATGGGTACGAGCGGTGAAACATCATTCTGGGAATGGTTTTCCGGAAACCATGCCGCTGTGACCATGAGGATTGCTGATGTCCCTGTTTTGATTGTAAAAGAAGAGACATGGATTAAGAAAAATGGTCATTTGATGCTCTTAACAGATATGAAAGCATATAAGGAAGAAAACGTCACTTCCATACGTGATTTCGCCGAGTTAATGAATATGAAAGTACATCTAACACATATTTTACAAAACAAAGATGCAACTGTTGAGAATATTCAAGGTTTACTGGAAGATTTTGCAAAAGATTATGAGTTTAAAAATTATACAATTGAAATCATCTCCAAGGGCGATTTAAGTCAAATGGTCAAATCTTATGTGCAGAAACACGATATGGATATAATTGCCAGTATTTCTGAAGGAAATTCAGGATTGATCCGATTATTTTTTGGAAGTAACACTGAAAAAATGATTAACGAGTTGGATTTACCTTATTTGGCGGTAAGTGAATAATTATAAAATCAACCTTAAGAAAAGCAGAACTTCGGTTCTGCTTTTTTTATGTTTATTTTGATATCCATTTAGAAAGAATCAAATAATGATTTACGGAAATAATTCATTCAGGTGTACTTTATTCTTCCTGACATTTAACTTGTTCATATCAATAAGCCATTCTGTAAATGCTCAGGAAAAAATAAGATGGAATGACAGCATCAATTTGTCCTGGAAAGATTTTAAAGCAAGAGCTGTAAAAAGCAGTCCGATGGCTGCTGAAACTTACACAAGAACAGAATTTGGAATGTCATTCCAGGAGGGTGAATTTAGCTGGAAAGTTGATTGCTATTTTTCTCCTCAAAATTCCTGGGTGAAAGCTGAATTAAAGTCTGATGATTTATTAAGTCATGAGCAATTACATTTCGCAATTGCGGAATTAAATGCAAGAAAGATTCGCAAAAAAATGGCTGAATTGGAATTAAACAGTATGAAAGACAGTAAAAAATTACAAAAAACCTTTGAAGAAGGATTAAAAGAATTGGCTGAAACTCAAAAGCTATATGATAAAGAAACGGATCATGGTTTGAACGATATTCCGCAAAAAGATTGGGAGCAAAAAGTTATGTCCACTCTGGAAAAATATAAATCTTTTAGCAGTTCCAAATACAACTTTGACAAATGAATTTTGACTGGTCCCTGGGTGAAAGAAATTTAATTTTCAAGTTTGATGCCGGCACTTCCCGTGGCATTATAAAAAATAAATATTCTGCTTTTCTAAAACTACATAATGAAAAATCCAATGCCGTTGGGCTGGGTGAGGCGGGACCATTGAAAGGATTGAGTGAGGAATTTGACGAGGATTTAAAATCGCTAATTCATTTCAAACTTAAAGAACTAAACGGCGATGCTCAGTTAATAGAAGAATTTATACAACGGGATTACCAGGTTTTTTCATCCATAAAATTTGCAATAGAAAGCGCATTTTATGATGTGCGTTTAGAAAGTCCTTTTCAGATTTACAAGACCGGTTTTTTTAATGGTCAACAACATATTCCAATAAATGGCCTCATTTGGATGGGTGAATATGAATTTATGAAAGAGCAAATTGCTCAAAAGCTCAACGATGGATTTGAATGTATCAAAATAAAAATTGGTGCCCTGGACATAGATCGTGAGATGAGTTTGATTCATGATTTGAGAAAAAAATTCAGAAAAGATAAAATTGAAATACGCGTGGATGCCAATGGTGCTTTTCAATACGATGAAGCTAGGGAAATAATGAATGAGTTGTACAAACTGGATATCCATTCTATAGAACAGCCCATTGCTGTTAAAAATTTTGAAGATATGTCTCGGTTAGCCAGGGATTCAAAATTAGCCATTGCGTTAGACGAGGAGCTTATTGGTGTTAGGGAACCAAATGATAAACTGGCTTTGCTAAAATTAATTAGGCCACAATTTATTGTACTTAAACCCAGCTTACATGGGGGACTCTATGAGACTTCACAATGGATAGATTTTGCAGAATCACAAGGCATAGGCTGGTGGATTACTTCTGCATTGGAATCAAATATAGGATTGAATGCTATTTCTCAATTTGTATCTCAATACAAACCGGACTTATATCAGGGCTTAGGCACAGGTAAGCTATTTGAGAATAATATCAAATCTCCATTAACAATTTCTACAGGGAAAATATCCTATAACAATTCCCTGGATTGGGATTTAAAAGACTTGGAATTTAAGCCGCTTTAAGAGAACTCAGTTTAGATTTTTCAAATTTACTTTGCGCATAGCGCTTGGTCACCTTCAGATTTTTTGATTGTTCATCCGATGGACCTTCGTACATGGCATCGATCATTATTGCTTCACATATTGATCTTAAACCCCTTGCTCCTAATTTATACTCCTGTGCTTTTTTGACTATATATTTTAAAGCTTCTTCATCAAATGATAATTCAATTCCTTCCATCTTAAACAATTTCTTGTATTGTTTGGTAATGGCATTTTTAGGTTCCTTAAGTATTTGAATTAATGCTTTGTCATCGAGAGGGTTAAGGAAAGTAACTACGGGTAATCTTCCGATTAATTCAGGAATCAAACCAAATGACCTAAGATCCTGAGAGGTTACGTATTGAAGTAAATTATTTTCGTCAACCCTTGAATCACTATCTTTTTTAGCATTTCCTGCAAATCCAAGTGGCCTGGTATTTAGCCTTTTGGCAATATCTCTATCGATTCCGTCGAAAGCTCCGCCACATATAAACAGGATATTTTCTGTATTTACAGAAATCATTTTTTGATCGGGGTGTTTTCTTCCTCCTTGCGGTGGTACATTGACCGTTGTTCCTTCGAGCAATTTCAGAAGTGCTTGCTGCACTCCTTCGCCACTAACATCTCTTGTAATACTTGGGTTGTCTCCCTTTCTTGCAATCTTATCTATTTCATCGATATATACAATACCTCTTTGGGCTGATTCAAGATCGTAATTGGCCGCTTGCAACAAACGGGTTAAGATGCTTTCAACGTCTTCCCCTACATAACCGGCCTCGGTTAATACAGTGGCATCGGCAATGCAAAATGGAACCTGAAGCATTCTTGCAAGGGTCCTGGCTAAATAAGTTTTTCCCGTGCCGGTTTCGCCAACCATTATAATATTTGATTTCTCAATATTTATATCATCGTCTATTTCTTTTCCCTGCAACAGTCGCTTATAGTGATTATAAACGGCAACGGACATTACTTTTTTAGCCTCATCCTGACCAATTACAAATTGGTCTATGAATTCTTTAATTTCTTTAGGCTTGTTCAGTTTTAATTTAGGCGTTTGAACAGAATCCTGATTTTTAGTCTCCTCTTCAAGAATAACATTCGCTTGTTCGATACACTTATCGCAAATATGGGCATGTATACCCGATATCATCAGACGAACATCTTTCTTACTTCTTCCACAAAATGAACAATTTACCTGAGCCATAATTAATTTTTTCTTTCTAGTACTTCATCAATTAAACCATATTTCAAAGCTTCAGGTGCCCTCATCCAATAATCTCTGTCTGAATCTTTTTCTATTTGTTTGATATCCTTTCCGGAATGATCAGCCAGAATTTGATACAATTCTGTTTTTATTTTCTTTATCTCGTTTGCGGTGATTTGAATATCCGAAGCCTGGCCTCCAATACCACCCATGGGTTGATGAATCATTACTCTGGAGTGCGGAAGCGCAGTTCTTTTGCCGCTAGCACCTGAACATAGAAGAATGGCGCCCATTGAAGCAGCCATACCTGTACAAATTGTTGCCACATCGGGCCTTACGTATTGCATGGTATCGTACATACCCAGTCCGGCATAAACAGAACCTCCCGGGCTATTGATGTACATTAAAATGTCTTTTTGCGAATCTGTGGACTCCAGAAATAATAATTGAGCAGTAACAATATTAGCTACGTAATCATCAATAGGTACACCGAGAAAAATAATTCGATCCATCATTAGTCTTGAAAACACGTCCATCGCCACAGCGTTCATTCTTCTCTCTTCGATGATATTTGGCGTGAGGTTTTCTATGGTGTGTATATATTGATCAGTTGCCATACCATTTAAGTTTAAATGTTTGACAGCATAATCTCTGAAATCCTGTTTAATATTCATTTATATGCAATTATTTAGATATTTATTCAAAAAAAAAGCCCTTAATTTTAAGGACTTTTCAAGACTTTAGAAAACTTATTTTAAGACTATTTTCTCAAATTCTTCCCAAGTAACTTTTTTATCCTTTACTGTAATGAGGTTTCTGGTCCATTCCATGACCTTTTGGTCCAATAGTCGTCGGTGAATATTCATGTAATTCTGACCCTTATTTTCTTTAAGGTAATTTTGAACAAATTGTTCTAAAAATTCTCCCATTTGGTTAGGATCAAAGCCACCTCCAAACTGATTTATAACCATATTCCTGGTTTCTTCGAGGATGTCTTCGTGTTTGATCTCAATTTTTTGCTCCTGTTGGATTTTACTGATGATCAAATTCCATTTTAATTCTTTGACATAGAGGTCGAATTCCTTTTCGATTTGCTCTTCAGTTACTTTTCCGTCATTACTCACTAATAACCAACGCTTCAGAAATTCTTTGGGAAGTTCCATTTTGGTTTTGTCCACCAAATAATCCTGTATTTCCCGCTGAAGAAAACCTTCGGATTCGCGATCGTTATTTTTGGCAATGATTTTTTCTACCTCATTTTTAAATTCACTTTCGTCTTTAGCTTTATCAGGACCAATTGCACGGTCGTAAAGATCTTTGTTAAGTTCAGGTAATTTTAACGTTTCAATTTTTTCTATGGTAAAGTGAAACTTCCCCTTCATTTTTTTGGTCTCAATAAGTGCTTTTCCTGTAATTCTGGAAAGCTCATCTGGCTCTTTATCAAATGCTTTTACAAGATTGATTTCAACTGTATCACCTACTTTTTTACCAATAAATGACTTTTTTTCTTTTGCCGAACTAATGAGTGACAAATCAATTTCCGATTGTTTTTCAAGTTCCGCCTCTTTGTTTTCAAGTTTACCGGTGAGAACACTATCATCAGCAACTTCTTTCATTTCATTTCTTTCGGCACTTTGTTTACGAATGTTTAAAATCGTCTTATCCAGCGTTTTTTGATCCGGTTTTATTTCGTACTTGGTAAATTTTGATTTTTCCGAAAGGGGAATTTCAAAATTGGGTACAAGCCCAACTTCGTATTTAAATTCGAAATCCTTTTGTTCAGCCCAGTCTATTCCTTCCAGGCTATCCTTAGCAGGAAGAGGATCACCAATAAGTTTCAGATCTTTTTCCTTGATATAAGACTCCACTGATTCGGAAACCATTTTGTTGATTTCATCAATTTTAATGCTTTTGCCGTACATTTTATTGATCAGTCCGGGAGGTACTTTTCCCGGTCTAAAACCTTTAAGGCTGGCGGTTTTGCCGTATTCTTTTAGTTTTTGTTCAATCTTTTCCTTGTAGTCTTTTTCATCGAATTTAATTTCGATGTGACCGTGGTTAGATTCCTTTTTGTTAAGTGTAATTTCCAATTTTCTAAGTTTTAAATAAAAAAAGCCCCGAAACGCCTTAAGAATCAGGGCTTGATGTGCGGATGGAGGGACTCGAACCCCCATGCCTCGCGGCGCTAGATCCTAAGTCTAGTGCGTCTACCAATTTCGCCACATCCGCATCTAACAATCAGATGATTTTAATTGATATTTTACCTTGCATTCAAACAGCACTAGACATCTAGTGCGCCTGCCTGTCGGCAGGCAGGTCTACCAATTTCGCCACATCCGCAATTGTTTATGACTTAATACCAATAAATAAACCGAACTTACCCGGTTTTTACAAAGAGGCTGCAAAAGTAATATAAAAATTGAAATCTCGAATATTTTTAACATTATTTTGTTACATAAATGTAAGCTAAATCAAATGAAATTTATTCATTCAAATTCTTATTTTTGGTTTTATGCTTGTAGCGGAAAATGAAGTAGAAAAGAAAGAAATTCTGAGGAGGTACAGGCGTCTTTTGAGAAAGGCCAAGCCCATGCTCAAAGATGGAGATGCGAAGATTATTAAAAAGGCCTTTAATCTTTCCCTGGATGCGCATAAGGATATGCGAAGAAAATCCGGAGAGCCTTATATATACCACCCTTTGGCCGTTGCAGAGATTTGTATTGATGAAATAGGTCTTGGCACCACTTCCATTGTATCAGCATTACTCCACGATGTAGTTGAAGATACAGATTATGAATTGCACGACATCGAAAGAATGTTTGGCCAGAAAGTGGCAAAAATCATCGATGGCCTGACCAAAATATCCGGCAGCTTTGAATACGGCACATCTCAACAGGCTGAAAATTTTAGAAAAATGCTCCTTACATTATCAGAAGATGTAAGGGTAATCTTGATCAAAATTGCCGACCGACTGCATAACATGCGAACACTGGATAGTATGATGCGGGAAAAGCAGTTGAAAATTTCAGCAGAGACCATTTACCTCTATGCACCATTAGCGCATCGTCTTGGGCTGTATTCCATTAAATCAGAACTGGAGGATCTTTATTTAAAATACAATGACAGCGATTCCTATTGGGGAATCACCAGAAAAATTGCTTTAACCAAAGATGTTCGAAGTAAATTTATTAGGGATTTTATAAAACCTATCAAAGCAGTTCTCAACAAAGAAAACATTGAATTCGAAATTAAAGGCCGGCCCAAATCTATACATTCCATTTACAATAAAATGAAAAAGCAGAACATACCTTTTGAGGAAGTGTATGATCTGTTTGCTGTAAGAATAATTATTGACGTGCCTGAAGATAAGGAAAAGGCCGCTTGCTGGCATGTTTACTCTTTGGTAACTGATTTCTACAAACCCAATCCAGATCGCTTAAGAGATTGGATCAGCACCTCCAAAGCCAATGGTTATGAATCCTTGCATACCACGGTAATGAGCAATACCGGGCAATGGGTTGAAGTGCAAATAAGATCACGAAGAATGGATGAAATTGCAGAAATGGGATACGCTGCACATTGGAAATACAAAAGCGGAGATTCTAAAAAATCTGCACCTGCACTGGACGGTTGGTTGAACAGGGTTCGAGATTTATTAGAACAGAATGAAACTTCGGCTTTGGAATTTCTTGATGATTTCAGATCAAATTTATTTAATGAGGAGGTATTTGTTTTTACACCTCAGGGTGATTTAAAAACACTGGCAGCCGGTGCCACTGCTTTGGACTTTGCATTTGAAATACACACACAAATTGGAGCCAATTGCATAGGAGCAAAAGTGAATCATAAACTAGTTCCACTTAGCTATAAATTGAGCAATGGCGATCAGGTTGAAATTCTGACCAGCCAAAAACAAAAGCCCTCGGAAGATTGGTTGAATTTTGTGGTAACCTCCAAAGCCAAAGCCAAAATCAAAAGTGTCTTAAAAGAAGGTAAGAAGGAAATAATAGAGATAGGACGCGATCTGTTTTTCAAAAAAATGAAACAGTTAGGGATAGAACCCAGCCCTGATATAATGGTTAAAATGCGTTCCTATTTTAGCCTGAGAGGTGATAAGGAGATTTACTATCGCTTTGGAAATGGGAATCTTGAACTCAAGGATCTCAAAAGTTTCAAGAAATTTCTCGATAAGCAAAAGTCCAGCGCGCTAAAAAGATTCAGAGATGCGCTTGGCTTCAAAAAAGAAGTTAAAAAAATTCGTAATGACAATTCAGATTACCTCTTGATAGGAGAGGACATGGATAAGGTAGATTACGTATTAGCGAAATGTTGTAACCCCATTCCGGGCGATGATGTTTT